>JAKSUE010000099.1 GCA_024409165.1 archaeon | reverse complement strand
TATGGTATGAATTTCCTAATATTAAATTTTCAATTTGATAATTAAAAAAGGTGATTTAATGGCGGATTTTAAGGTTTTGTATAAAATTTATGAAAAGCGCCTTTTAAAAAATTTAGATCATGATAGAGTGCCTAAGCATGTAGCTATTATTATGGATGGTAATAGGAGATTTGCTAGGTCTAAAAAGAATATGGAAGTTACTAAGGGTCATAGAGCTGGTGCAGATACATTAGAATATGTTCTTGATTGGGCTCTTGAGTTAGGTATTAAGATTATAACTGTTTATGCATTTTCTACAGAGAATTTCAATCGTCCTGAAAATGAAGTGAATTACTTAATGGATTTATTTGCTGAGTATTTTAAAAAATTAGTTAATAATGAAAGAACTCATAAAAATAAGGTTAAGATTAATGTAGTAGGTAGAACTGAACTTTTACCTGATTTTGTTAGAGAAACTATTGTTGAAGCTGAAGAATCTACTGCTAATTATGATGGACTTATATTTAATTTAGCTATTGGTTATGATGGTCGTTTAGAAATTGTAGATGCTTTTAAAAAGATTGCTGAAGGCGTTAAATCTGGGGATATTGATATTGATGATATTGATAAAGATTTAATTAATAATAATCTTTACACAGAAGGTTTAGAAGATCCAAATCTTATTATAAGAACTAGTGGTGAAGAAAGACTCAGTGGTTTCTTATTATGGCAATCTTCTTATTCTGAATTGTATTTCTGTGATGTTTTATGGCCAGAATTTAGGAAAATTGATTTTTTAAGAGCTATTCGTGATTATCAAGCAAGAGATAGACGTTTTGGTGTTTAATTTTTATAATTGTAATTATAATTTTATGATTTTTGCAGGTGTTTAAATGATAGATACTCACTGTCATATTGACTTTAAAGAATATGATGAAGATAGGCAGGAAGTTATTAAAAGAGCTAAAGATAAATTATCTGCTGTAATTAATTCTGGAACTAATAAAATTGATAATCAAAGAATTCTTGACTTTTCAAAAAAATATGAAGGATTTATTTATCCAAGTTTTGGTTTTCATCCAGTTAGTTCTCAAAAAAGTTCTCAAGAAGAGATTGATTTAGCTAAAGCTCATTTAATTGAACATATTGATGAGATTGTAGCTGTTGGTGAAGTTGGTATGGATTTCTTTTATTGTAAAGATAAAGCTTTAAGAGAAAGACAAAGAGAAATTTTCACAGATTTTGCAACAATTGCTAATGATTACAAAGTACCTCTTCTTATTCATGGTAGAGATTGTGAGAGAAAAATATTCAATATGCTTAGTGATTATCCAGATATTCCTAAAGTTGTATTCCATTGTTATGGGGGTAGTTTAAAGATAGCTAAACGTATTCTTGACGAAGATGATTATTATCTTAGTTTTTCAACTTTACTTTGTTTCAGTAAACATCATCAAGAATTAGTTAAAGAAATTCCACTTGATAGGATACTTACAGAAACTGACAGTCCTTATTTTGCTATGACAAAAGAAGAACGTAATGAACCTGCAAATGTTGAATATGCTGTTAAAAAGATAGCTGAAATTAAAAATTTAGATGTTTCAGTTGTGGATGAAGTTACAGATAAAAATGCAAGATATGTTTTTGATTTGTAAACAATTTTATATTTATAATTTAATTATTCATTGGTGTTTTAGATGAAACCTTATGTTATTTTAAATTCTGCAATGACTTTAGATGGTAAAATAGCTACTAAAACTGGAAGTTCTAAGATTTCAGGTAAAGAAGATCTTGAAAGAGTTCATGAAATTAGAAAAGAAACTGATGGAATTATGGTAGGTATTGGAACTGTTTTAGCAGATGATCCAAGACTTACTGTTCATAAAATTCCAGGTAAAAAGTCAGATAATCCAATTCGTGTTGTTGTAGATAATAAAGCAAGAACTCCACTTAATTTTAGAATCTTAAATGATGATGCTGAAACTATAATTGCAGTTTCTAATATTTGTGATGAAAATAATCCAAACTGTGACAGCGAAGCTGTTTTAAGAGCTAAAGACTTATCTAAAAAATGTGATGTTTTTTATAGCAGTTCAAATTCCATAGATTTACCTGAATTCATGGAATATCTTTATTCTAAAGGAATTAAAACTCTTATGTTAGAAGGTGGTTCCACACTTAACTTTTCAATGATTAAAGAAAATTTAATTGATGAAGTTAGAGTTTGTATTGCTCCAATGATTGTTGGTGGAAACGAAGCTAAAACCTTCTTTGATGGCCCTGGTTTTGATTTTATGGAAGATGCAGTTCAATTAGAGCTTAAAAAGTCTTATTCTTGTGGTAAAGACTTTGTTATGGAATATAAAGTTATTAAATAGTTAATATTTAAATATTTAAATATTTTGAATATATTTAATTATTCTATTTTTTTAAAATTAATATTAAATTAGTTAAAAAAAGTTAATAACAGCAATTAAAAATTAATTTTAGTTGCTGCCTTAATCAATCTGATTTGAAAGATTTGAGTTTTTGATTTGTGATTGATTTAATACATTAAAATTGCTGTGTGTTGATTTAATGTATTCATTTAGAGGAATTTAGTCATAATTTGTTTGCTTTAATTTTTTAATTAATTCATTTATATTTCTAAATTCTTTTTTAATAGTTCGTCAGTCATTTACATTTTTTTATTTATTTTATTTATTTATTTTATTTTTATTTTGTGTGTTTTTATATCTGTTCTCTTATTTTTTATCACCTTTTTATTTATAGCTATTTTAAAGACTTTTTACTCGGAGTTTGATAGTATTCATTTTGTTCGTTGTCTTTAAAACATCTATATTTAATAATATTGTTTTATGATATATAAATGTTCGTACTTGTACAAATGTTTTAATTTTTTAATAATTTTGTTCGTTCTTTAAAAATAATATTAAAGAAATAATTTAAAAAGAAGATATTAATTAGTATTAATATCAATAAAAGAATATCAAAAGAATATTAAATAAAAAAGTTTTAATCAAAAATGTCGGTTACAGGTTCTCCAGATGTGGAGATAACTTCTTTTGGCTTTTGATTTTGAATTCTTCTTACATCATCTGGATTTATAAATTGATTTCTACCATATTCAATTTTACAAATATTAGTTAAACTATAACCATTATCTAATAATAATTTAATTTCTTTTTCAAGTTTATCATTTAATTTTAGATACTTTTTCATAGCTCTTCTTGGTTTTTTAGTTGAAGTAGTTGTATTGTGGTTAGTGAATAATGTTTCTTTTAGGTATTTTTCATCAACACCATATTTTTCACTAACATGTTTTAATCCAAATTCATTACATTCTTTAATAACATCCTCAACATTATTAGTTTCAAACTTTTTTATACTATCATACTCTTTTAAGACAGCTAATATTTGTTCTTTAGATAAATCATTGTTAATACAATATTCATATAACATTTTATCACCAATCTATTACCTATTATTCTATTATTCATTAACTTATTATTAAGTTTAATATTTAAATCAAATCATGTCTTTTGAGTATTTTTTGAGGATTATCAATAGCTGCTTTTAAAGCTTCTTCTTTACTAAGTCCAGCACCTAATGCAATTTCAATGGATCTTTCAAATGTGATTAAATCATCTGGAGAATGAGTGTCTGTATTAATTACTAAATCACATCCAACTTCTTTTGCAAGATTTGCTACATGTCCATTTCCAAGTGAATGACCTTTTCTTGCACTTATTTCTAAAGCAACATCATTTTTCTTAGCTATTTCAACTTCTTCTTTAGTAATAAGTCCAGGGTGAGCTAAAATATCAACATCTTCACAACTTACAGCTGCAAGGTTGGTTCCACTAATAACAGGTTCACTAAGAGTTTCACCATGAACAACAACAATTTTAGCTCCAAGTTCACGAGCTTTTTTAGCAAGTGCAGGAATTGATTTAGTAGGTGCATGAGTTATTTCAGCTCCAAGAATTACATTAATATCCCAATTTGCATTAATATCTTCAATAGCTTCTGTAATTTCTGTGATTGTATTTATATTTGAGTAATCAACATGATCTGTAATAGCTATTGTACTGTGTCCTAAAACTTCAGATCTTCTTGCAAGTTCACTTGGTAATAATTCACCATCACTGAATAATGTGTGCATATGTAAATCAATTCTTTTATTAGTCACTTTTTAATCTCCATTCGATTTAATAAATTTAGAATTTAATCTAATTTTATTTTAAGTAATTTAGTAATATTGTTTAATTTTATATTTTTTATACTTATTATATTTTATTTAAATAGTTTTAGACAGTACAATAATTTTTAGAAAATTTTATACTATTTAATTTATAAATAGTTAATTAGTTATTATTAATCAAAATCAACTTTTGTTTTAGTATATTAAAACAATTTTTATTATTTTTATTATTAATTTTATTTTTAAATTGTGTTGTGTTAAAATGATTAGTGTTTTTGTTCCATCACATATTACTGGATTTTTTTCCATCTTTGATAATGATGATTTGCTTATAAAAGGTTCACTTGGTATAGGTGTGCTTTTAGACAAAGGAGTAATTACATCTATAAATTCAGTAAATGAAAAAGATGATAAATTAAATTTATACTTTGATGATAAAGTAGCTATTTTAATAAATTCTAAAGAAGATTTACACAACCAAAATATAATTCTTAAAATTTTTGAATTAATGTTAGAAAATAATGAAGAATTTTCTAAAAAATTTAATAAATTTTCATCAACCAACAATTATATTTTAATCAATCAAAAAATTGAAGTTCCAATAGGATGTGGATTTGGAACATCTGCAGGATCAGCTATTGGAACAGCTATTTGTATAAATGAATTTTTCAACTTAGGATTATCAATTGAAGAATGTGGTAAATATGCCCACTTAGCTGAAGTATCATTTGGTAGTGGATTAGGTGATGTAATCGCAGAACTTTCATCAGGTATTGTAAAAAGAATCAAACCAGGTGCACCAACTGTTGGCGAAGTTGTATCTATCCCTGTTGATGAAGAATTATATGTCTTAACCAAAACCTTTGATGGAATTGAAACATCATCAATTATTGAAAATGATAATCATAAAAAAGTCATTACTAATGTTGGAATAGCTATTGGTAATGAATTTGAAAAAGACCCAACTCCATCTAATTTTATGAAATGTTCATTAAAATTTGCAAAAGAAACAGGCCTTATAAGTGATGAAATTTTAGATATTTGTAATAAATTAGAATCTAAAACCCTTGGTGTATCAATGGCTATGCTTGGAAATACTGCTTTTGCATTGTTAAATAAATCTCAAAAAGATGATTTAGATAGTAGTATAGATAATATAAATAACAATTTAAATAACAATATAAATAACAATATAAATAATTTAAATGAAGATTATACTTTTTATAAATTAGAAACTAAAGGAATTAAAATTTTTAGAAATTAAAATGGGTTGTGATTTTATGGCAATTAAACTTAGTTATGATATGAAAGTTTACAGAGAACAAATTCATAATATTTTAAAAGAAGATGATATTGTTGTAGAATTAGGTTGTCACGTTGGAAAATCCACAGAAGTAATTTCTAATATTGCTAAAAATGGCCATATAATAGCTATTGATAATAGTCCTGAAGCTATTTCAATCATGGAAGAATTTTCAAATAATCATGAAAATGTAGAGTTTATTAGTGGTGATGTACGTCTTCATGATGTTTTAGAAAAAGTTACAAAAAGATTAATTGATTT
>JAKSUE010000098.1 GCA_024409165.1 archaeon | reverse complement strand
ATTAATAATTAATAAAATATAATTTATAATATTAAAATTAATTAGATTAAAATATTATATAAATTAATCAATAAATAAAAAGAAGATGAAGAAATGTTAATAAATGAAATAATCCCTGCAGTAATAGTGTGTTTCATAGCATATATTGCATTATATGGAATAGCTATTCTTATAAAAGATAACAATAAATATTTAGGAAAACTTAATCCAGAGAGATTCTTACCATTAGATGAAAGATATTATCTTGATCAGATATTCTTAATATTCTGTGCAATATTTTGTATTGTTGGAGGAATATTATCATTCTATTTAGTAGGTTCTACTAATTTTATAGAAATATGTTTCTTTAATATTGTTACTGTCACTATATTCATTTTATATTTAGCAGAAAAATCAATTTTAAAATTTATTTTATGTTTATTATTAGTTCCAGCAGCTAGTTTAATTTATGTAATTTACTCTAAAGACGTATCTATGCTTTTAATACCAAATTATATTGGAATATTAATTGCAGGATGTTATTTTGTATATAAATTTATCAAATATACAAGAATGAATAATTTAGAATTAACTGTACTTATCTTTGCATTTATTATCACAGTAAGTATGATTGCTACAACACTTGGAGAAAAAGCATCTTTAGTTGATTCAATGGTAATGGTAAGTAATGCATTTACAAGTAATGGTTATACAGTACTTGGAACCACTTATTGGGGTAAAATAGATAGTATTCTCCTTGTTTGGGGAGGTTATCTTTTATCAGGTGTAGGTACTGCTACATTAGCTGCAGGATTAATCTCACGCCATTTTAAAAAGAAATTTGAATCAAGAGAAAATGAGTTATCTGAACTTAAAACAGAAGTAAGTAATCTTACTGATGAAATAAAAGAATTAAAAACAATGATTCAAGAAAAATAAGTTTAGATATTAACTAAGTATATGTGAGTATACTTATGTATACTATATTAATATACTTACATATACTATATTAATATATTTGAATGTGCCTATACATCAACTAAATAAAAAAAGATAAAATAAATAGCTAAATCAATTTAATGAATTTTAGCTATTACAGAAATGATACGTGTTAAACTTTTATGCATTTTAATTGAGTATCTTTCTAATAATTTAAATCCTACTTCATCAAGTAGTGAATCGATGTCTAAAGAATCTGGACTTGCCATAACAAGTAATGCATCTTTTTTCATACTATGTTCTATAGAAGATAAAAATTCTTTAAAAATACCATCTGTACCTTCACCACAAGTAGTAGTAGAAATTCCATAAGGAGGATCTGTAACTACAGCATCAACTTCATCATACATTTTCATTTCACGAACATCTACAACACAAGTACGATAGTTTGTAACTCCTGCATAATCAAGATTAGTAGCTGCACCTCTTTTCATTCTCCAATCAATATCAGAACCAATTACTTTAGCACCAATTAAACCTGCTTCAATTAAAATTCCACCAGTTCCACAGAATGGATCAAGTACAAAATCACCTTCTTTAACTCTTGCAAGGTTAACCATGCAACGAGCTAATTTTGGACTCATACAACCTGGATGGAAAAATGGTCTTTTATGTGGTTTCATAAGTTCAAAGTATTTTTTATCTAATCTATATTTACCATAACATAAATAAACAGTATTTTGATGAGCAACTACACGTATGAAAGATTTAGGTTCTTTTAAATTAACAGAAATACCTTCTGTATTAGTTAAAATTAAGTGTCCAACTCTTCTTTCAGTAGCTACTGTATCGACCTCTGTATTAAAACGTTTTACACGAACAGCAAAATTCTCATCAATATAATTAGACCAATCAATAGAACAGACTTCATCTTCAATATCACTATAATCAACAGTAGATATTACTTGATGAACCTCATGAGTATAACCTAAACGTTTTACTAAAAGTTTATAATAATCATCAAATTTAGAATCATCTAATGATTTAAGTAAAACAAGCCCTGGACAAACAACTTCAAGGTCTGTTTCAATTTCTTCAACCTCAATAACAGCTTTAAGTTCTGCCAAAGGTAATTTATCATGTTCTTGTGATTGAATTAATAATAAATCCATGTTATCTCCTTTTTAATAAATATAAAATATTAACAAATTTAATAAATATAAAATAAATTAAAACCAAATTTTAATCAAATCTTTCTTAAATAATTTCGGAATAAGTGAAAGTATTAAACCTCTCTTAAGACATTCTTTAACTAAAATAGATTGATTATCCATATCCCCATATTTAGAAATTAGTTCTTCACAATTTTTCTCTTTAAGTTTAATGAATGCATAATCAATATCATCATCTGAAAGTAAAGATAAAGATTTTTGAACTTTAAATTGATAAGAAAACTCTTTTGAGTACCTATCCATAAAATCATCATAATAATTAGATAATAAATCAATATTATCCTCTTTTAAAGCATTTAAAATATTATTCTTAGCTATTTCACAGGTATTAAAACCCATAATTAAACCTCCACCAGATGTAGGTTTAACCTGAGAAGCAGCATCACCAATTAAAATAGCCCTTGATTTAGTAAGATAATTTTTCTCATTAAAAATTGGAATTTTACCAATATATCTCTCTAAAACAGTAAAATCATAATAATCAGAACCACCTTTATTATGTGGAATTTTCTGGAAACCATTATCTAAAAACTTATCTAAAATCTTAGATTGTTCTTTATAACTATGATTAGAAAACATACCTACTCTAAAAATATTATTATAAGTAGGAACTGCCCATATAAAACCTGGGAAAATAGATCCTGCATAAACATTAACAAAATCCATTTCATCAATATTTTCAACTTTAACTAAATATTGACTTGCATTAAAATAATTAAAATCATTATTAAATTTATGAGAAACAACAGAATCCGGACCATCAGCACCTACAATAACCTTAGCCCTAATAGTAGAATCTCCAAAGTAAACAACCCCCTCATCAATATCTACATCACGAACCTTAGATGACAAATAAGAATCAACACCCGCTTCACAAGCACGATTAAATAAAAACTGGTCATATGAAACCCTATCAATAACAACAGCTTGATAATCATCTTTAGCTACAGTTAAACTATAAGATTTACTATAAATATTAGCTCCTCTAACTTTATTTAAAATAACATCATCTGGAAGTTCATTAAGATTAAACACTTTGTAACTAATAATCCCTGCACATTGTAAAGGAAGACCTATAACACTCTTTTTATCAATAAGACAAACATTTAAATCCGCTTTAGCTAATTTATAAGCCAAAGTAGAACCTATAGGTCCAGCCCCAATAATAGCTACATCATAATCAAAATCCATACTTCCACCATATTAAAAAAAGAAAAATTAAAAAATAAAACTAAAAAATGTTAAATAATAAAATCATTATTATCTTTCAAATTTCTTAGAATGATTTTTAATAACATCTTTAGCAGTTCTTTTATTATTTTTTAAATCTAAATTATCTCCTGAATCATATTCATATCCATAATCACCATAGTCATTATTGTGATTGTAATTATCATGATTATATTGATTATTATACTGATTATTATAGTTATTATGACCATTACGATTATTATAACCATTATGATTGTTGTAATTATTATGTTTATACTTATTGTGCTTATTGTGCTTGTTGTACTTTTTATTTTTATTATATCTCTTATTCGGATTATATTTCTTATTTCCATTATAATTTTTATTATATCCTCTATTCTGATTATTTCTATAATCTGAATAATTAGAATCATTATAATTCATATCATTCCTATTATCCCAATTATTCATATTATTCCTATTATCTGAATATTGAGGATTATTAGCATATTCTTTTTTATAATCATCAAGTCCATAATTAGGATTATAATTAGGTTGATTATTATAATCAGAATTATTATAATTATTATAGTTATTAGGATTATTATACTGATTATTAGGGTCGTTATAAGTATTTGGAACATCACTAACAAATTCATTAGCTAAATTATTATCATAAGATTTAGGTTTTTGATCCCTAAACATAATATTTTTATTATTAGAATTATTAGCAGAATTATTAGCTTCCCTAACTTGAGATTTTAAATTATCTTCTTGAAATTTTTCATAATTCTCAGCAAAATATTTGTCAGGATTTCTTTTGTAAGAGTCTCTAATTGAATCATTATGAATTGGTTCATAAGTAACTCCATCTTGAGCATCTTGAATATAAACATCAGCATAATCTTGATTTGGAATATTTTGATTTTGATTATATTGATTATTAGTAGTAGCATTTCTTTCCTGATTATTATAATAACTTGGACCTGCAACATAATCTACATAATTGTTATAATCATTGTATCCATCATTTTCCCAATCTTCAGGAAGACAACCTCCAACTCTGTTTGGATTATAATTAGAAGGTTCATAATTATTATATTGATTATGTTTATTTTGATTATGATTAGGTTGATAATTGGGATTATTAGAATAATTAGGATTGTTGTAATTGCTGTGATTATTGTTATTATACTGATTATTATGGTTGTTATAGTTAGAATGATTATTATGATAATTAGATTTATTATAATGTTTTCTATTATTTTGAGCTTTAGCTTGTCTTCTTAAATTTCTAAGCTCTTTTTTACGTTCATTAACATCTACAAGTTCTAAATCATCTAAATCATCAATATCATTGATTGGAGCATCACTTCTTGCATGATTATGCTCTGGAACTATTTCATCATAATTAGGAGAGTTAAAATCATTGTAATCATTAGGATTATTATAATTATTATCATAAATGTTCCCATAATTTCTAACAGGAGTATGATTTTCTTTCTTTTTACCAAATACTGAAAGAATACCTCCAGATTTCTTTACATTTTCAGAATTTCTGTTATTATAGTTATTAGGATTATTATAATTATTATCCATAGGATTATAATAATTTCTTGATTGGTAAGAAGCACCTCTCATATTTTTAAAGATAATATCTTCTACTTTACTTGGAGAGAAAATGTTTTTTAATTCAACATTTTTTCCATCATAAGCACTGTATAAACTAAGAGTTCCAACAGAAATAAGTTTACCTAATATATTTTGAGAAAGGTTTACATCTTGAATAGTATTAAAGGGCATATAGGTTTTATTTTCAGTTAAAATACCTTTTTTAACAATAACTCTGTAAGATGTGATTGTGTATTTTACTGTTGCCCATGACAATACTTTCCAAACCATGTATAAAAATGTGAAAATCATTAAAATTAAAATAGCTAAAGCATAATAACTTGTAATTGGCATTTTAACAGAGTCTATTAAATACATACCCATACCTCCAATCATTTTTATACCTTCGGTATAAGCATAGAATAGGATACCTAAAACAATTACTGCAATAAAAACACTAGTACAACTAAGTATAAAACTAGGTCTTGCTTCATACAATACTTTTTCATTAGCTATTTTTTTATCTTTACCAAACATTAGTTTATATATATAATTTTTATTTTAAATATAGTTTATGAAAAAATAGTTAAAATAAGCAAAATTAATAAAAAAATATGAAAAAATGAAAATAAAAATAAGTAGAAATATTAAAAAAATAAAAATAAAATGGCCTCAGATCGCCCATCATTCATCACATATCAGAGCTCATAGGGTTCATCACAGGCCATGTTATGAGTTTAATTAATTTATCCAAACATTACTCCAGCTTGGGTTTCAAAGTCAGATTCTGGTTCTTTT
>JAKSUE010000097.1 GCA_024409165.1 archaeon | reverse complement strand
TTAAACTTTATAAATAAAAATTAATATAATACCAAATATAATTATAATTAACAACTCAATATATAATTATAATCAACGATTAATATACAAATATAATTAACAACTTAATATAAAATGAGGAATCACATGATTAGTTATGAAGAATTTAAAGATATAGTTGTAGAAGTTCTTGATAGAGATATCTCATCTAATAAAGAGCAAAATTCAGCTATTTCTGCTCCATTAGACCAATCTCTTTTTATTGTAGCTGGACCTGGTTCTGGTAAAACCACAGTTATGGTATTAAAAATATTAAAATTCATTTTTGTTGATGATGTTAATCCTAATGAAATATTAGCTACTACATTTACTAAAAAAGCAGCAAATGAATTAATGTCCCGTATATTAAGTTGGGGAGACCAAATTAAAAGCCATCTTGAAAAACACGCATGGGAAAAGTTTTTTGAAGATGATGATAAATTCTTTGATGAATATGGTATGGGAATAGAGGATTATATTAAGAAATTCAAATCAATTGATTTTAATTTAATTATCACAGGTACAATTGATAGTGTTGCTGAAGAATTACTTAGAGTTTATAGAGATCCTGGAACTAATCAACCTGTATTAATTGAAGAATTTATAGCTAATACTGCAATGATTAATGTTGGTTTATTTAAAGATGATAGATATTTAGATAAACATTTCCAAGAATATTTAGCTGAATTAAAAGGAAAAAAAGAGCAAAATGGTAAAAAACCAGTTATAAATAATCCTTCTCAAATGGCTGATTTATTACTTAATATTAAAAATTCAATGTATTATGATCAAGTTGATTTAAATGATTTACTTGCATCAACTACTCCTCAAGAAAGAGGAAAACAATTAACTCTTAAAATTATTGGAGATTATATTGATGAACTTAAAAAAAGAAATATCTATGATTTTCCAATGTTAGAAAAAGAATTCTTAGATAGATTAAATAACTCTAAATTTGATGAATTTTTAAATAATATTAAAGTTATTTTAGTTGATGAATATCAAGATACTAACTTACTTCAAGAAAGCATATACTTTAAAATTGCAGAATCTGCAGTTGCTAACGGTGGAAATATCACAGTTGTAGGTGATGACGACCAGTCTTTGTATAGATTTAGAGGAGCTACTGTTGATTTATTCACAAACTTTAAAGAAAGAGTTAAAAGAATTGATGTAGATGCTAAAGAAGTCAATTTAAGAACTAATTATCGTTCATCTGATAATATTATTAATTTATGTAATAATTTTGTAGAATTAGATGATAAATATCAATCTGCAAGAGTAAAAGGTAAACCTAAAATTCAATCACCAATAGCTATTGAAAATAAAGAGTTTGATAATATTCCTGTTTTAGGAATGTTTAGGTCTAGTGAACAAGCTTTAGCAAGAGATTTATCTAAACTTATCAGTGATTTAACTAAAGGAGAAGCAGATATTAAAATCAAAAGAGTTTTAGATAAAGAATTTTTTGAAAGTATTAATTCTCAAGATCAAGATAAATTAATTGAATCACGTAAAAGATGTTCTGAAAAAGCAAGAAAACTTGATAATATTAAATTAAAATTAGATGGTGAAAAAGGCTCTTTAGGAGATATGGCTGTTTTAACATTCTCACCTAAAGAATCGTTCCAAGGACATCATATGTTCCCATTATTATTAAAGAAAAATCTATCTAAATTAAAAGAACCAATTGATGTTTTTAATCCAAAAGGACAAGATTTCCAATCTATTGACGAAGTTTCTATTTTATGTGGATTAATGTTAGAATGTATAGATCCTGAATCTAAAATTCAAAAATTAAATACAAAAATTCCAAAATTAGCTATTAGATATATGAGAAAATGGAGAAGAATTGCTAGAGAATTCATTGAATTATCTCCTGAACCTCACAATCCAGTCACGTTAGCTGATTTTGTAACAAGATGGCAATTAAGACAAGCTTATCCATCTGGTGAATGGCCTAAAAAAGCCAGTTTAATGGAACTTGCTTATAAATTAACCACTTGGATTAAAAAATTCCAAGATGATGTAGAAGGTTTAGTTTATTTAGAAGCAATAACTAAAACAATTGCTCAAAATGGATTCTTTAATGAATATTCTGCACATATTTACTTTGATAGCTATGAAAATGAAGTAGCATCAATTGAAGAAGCAATTTGGAATATATTCATCCCAATTGCTACAGGTGGAATAAAATTAGAAGAAAATTCCTTTGAAACCTTACCTCCAAATAGATTAAATATCATGTCTATTCATCAATCCAAAGGTTTAGAATTCCCACTTGTTATTGTAGATGTAGGTTCACGATTTGATAAAAATAAAGTAAAAGATTCTAATTTAAGATTCCCTAAAAAATCAGATAACTCATCTAATTTAGAAGATAAAATCAGGTCTTATAGTACATTAGGTGAATCTGATAGAGATTCCTGTGATAGATCCTTTGATGATTTAACCAGATTGTACTTTGTTGCATTCTCAAGAGCTCAAGAAGTTTTATTATTAATTGGTTTAAATTCTGGCTTAGAGGGATATGTCTATAAAGATACTTACTTAAATATACCCAATGTTGCATTAGGTTGGAATCGTGACAAAGAATTTAAAGGTTTTAATGAACTTTATTTAATTTAATCAATCAACATTTTAATTAAATTAATTAATAATTATAAAATAAAAATAGCTGAATGATAATTAATAGAAAGAAGTGATAAAATGAAATTATCATCTAAATCAAATGATTATTTAGTTCCAGAATATAGTTTAACAGGAGATTTGTTATCCTTTTTAACATGTAATCTTCAATATAGATATCAAAATAAAGGATCTTTACCTCCCTCAACACCTGTCCAATTATGGTTTGGTGAATTTATTCATGGTATAATGGAAGAGGCATTCTTAAAATGGGACAGTTTAGATGAAGAAGAAAAATCAAACTTCCCATGGGATTGGTTAGAAGAAATCCGTCCAATTGAAGAAATGATTGATAAAAGACTCCAATCAAGAGGTTTATACCCACCAACAAACTTTTACTGTTATAACTCACACCCTACAGAGAAAGCATATTCCTGTCCAGATAATTTACATCCCCATAAATTATTATACAGTGCAAGAGCAGAAGCAGCTATTAATACCTGGGGTCCTCATTTATTCCCATTAATTAAAGATACAGAACTATTAATAAAATCATTAAGAGACATGCCAGAAAATGAAAACAGAGCTAATAGATCATCTTATTATTCAATTAACGGTGTTGTAGATGTTTTAAGTTCTATTAAATTAGAAGATTTCAAAAATAATACTAATAATAAAATCTTTGAATATTTAAAAAACAATAAAGAATTTTTAGATAAATTAAATGATTTAGAGAATTCTGATAAATTTGAAATATTAGAAACTGATGAATTTGAAATCATTATTGATTATAAAGGAATGAAAAGACCATCACTTGATAATAAAAACTGGATGTATCATGAATGGCAAATTCTAACTTATGCATGGTTACGTTCAATGAAAGAAGACTCTAAACCTGTCATTGGAGGTATAATTTTCTATCTAAATGAACTTGTCCCATCAACACAAGACTTAATAGCTATTCAAAAAGACTATCAATTCAATAAAAATAATGATTTTAACACTGATGTAGATATTTCAGAAAAAGATTTTAATCTTCTCTTTAATTGGAACAGTGAAGAAGATAAACCAATCCACAGAGATTTATCAGATAAGTTCAAAAGAGACAGATCAATTAGAATCATAGCTATTGATGATAATCTAATAGAATCTTCATTAAAAGAATTTGACAATGTAGTTGATAAAATAGAGTCATCAACATTAAAAGAAATTAATGGATTCTCAATTAAAGACTCCTGGAAGTCAAATGGGGAAGATAGAAATTGTGGAGCATGTGATTTTAAAAACTTCTGTAATAAAAATGAAGATTTGATTAAAGATATCAAAATTCCTTAAATAAAAATATAAAATATTATATTAATGAAATACAAATCTATATATAACTAATAAAGGTGATTTTATGGCATATGATTCTAAAGATAATAATAAACTTGGAACATTATTAAAAGAAAAATTTGGATTAGAAGAACTTCCTGTTGCAGTTAAATTCTATAAAACTGAAGCAGAAGTCCCAGAAGGCATCTCTAAAATTGAAGAACCTCTCAGACACTGTGAAATGATTACTAAATCTGCAAGAGAAGGAACAATCTTCTACAGTACTGATAAAGAACAAAAATGTAAAGGTGGAGCAGGTGCTATCCACATTAACACAGAACCTGTCCCTGAAAAAATCCTCACTGGTGAATTCTACTATAACTTAGGTAGATTTGAATCTAAAGAAGCAGGTAAAAAAGTAGCTGATGAATTACCAAAACTCCCAGAATTCAACGAAGCTATTGTCTATGCACCTCTTGAAAAAGCAGAATTCGAACCAGATGCAGTTATTGTAATAGCAAAACCAGTACAAGGTATGAAATTAGCACAAGCTATTGTATATAAAGACCAACCAAGAGTAAAAGCAGACTTCTCAGGAATCCAATCCTTATGTGCAGACGCAGTTTCCAGACCTATCTTAACTAAAACCCCTAATATCACATTAGCATGTGATGGTTCCAGAAACTACGCAGGCATTAAAGAAGAACAAATCATTGTTGGTTTTGCAAAAGAAAACTTAAATGCATTACTTGATGCTATCGAAGCATTATACAAAGAATAATTTCGTTATATAACTAAATTTATTCTTTTATTTTTTCTTTTTTATATTTTATCTAATCACTATTTTTAACAATTTTTAATTCTAATTACTATTTTTAACAATTTTTAACCTCATTTAAGGGGAAATATTTATATTACATTAAAATATATATTATTAATAGCTTAATATTATATTAATATATTAAATTATAAATTCAAAACAAAAAATTTTATTTAGGAAGATTATAATGAGTAAAGTAAAAATTATTTCATGGAATGCTAATGGTATCAGAACTCGTATAAAAAACAAGGACACAGATCCAATCTTTGAAGCTGAACCAGATATTATTTTATTCCAAGAAACTAAAGCAGAATATGAAAAGATGACTAAAAAATTCTTAAACGAATGTGGATACAACACTTATTTCTTAAAAGGAGAAACCCAAAGAACTGGTGGTTTAGCAACCTTTACCAAAGAAACTCCAAAAATTGTTAAAAGATTCTTTAATGAATCAGAAGATGCATTAGGTAGAGCTTCTGTTTTAGAATTTGATGATTTTACTTTAGTTCATGTTTACGGACCTGCTGGTACTGGTAATAAAGCAAAATTAGAAGAAAAATTAGCATACTTCAATGCTTTATTAGAATTTGCTAAAAAAGTAGCTGATAAAGATGTTATCATTGCAGGTGACTTTAATATTGCACATACTGAAAATGATATCTTTGACTTAGATACTAAAGTTACTTTCAAAGAAGAAGAAAGAAAAGTCTTAGATGAATTAGAAGCTTTAGGATTTGTTGATGCATTCAGATTATTCAACGATGATAAAGCATACAGCTCCTGGAAAACCCAAGAAGCTAAAGATAATAACGAAGGTGCACGTTTAGACTACTTCTTTGTATCTAAATCCTTAAAAGACAGTGTCAAATCAAGTGATATCTTAGTTGACATTGATTCTGCTAAACATGCTCCTATTGAACTTATTATTGAATAATTAATTTAACTCATTAATTATTCCTTACTTTGTTTATAATCTTTTTAGATTTATTTTTTCAATCTTAATTCATTTATATTATTTAAATTTCCTCAAC
>JAKSUE010000096.1 GCA_024409165.1 archaeon | reverse complement strand
ATTAATGATTGTTTTATTGATTAGTGTAATGTTATTATCTATACCTTGTGCTACAGCAGCAAGTTTTAGTGATTTATTCACTGCATCAGTAAGTCCTGAATATTTAGAAATTGCTGACAGTAATGATGTTCCTAGTTTAAATATGAGGGTTTTTGTTTTGGATAAGAAGAAGATAAATAAAATGTTAGAGGTGTTACTCAAGTTAATTAAAGAAAGAAAGACTCGACCTCCTGTAAAACCTCCTGTAAAACCTACTGTGGAACCACAAGGTAATTAGGGGTTTTTATTTTTTTTACTTATTTTTTAGTTTTTATTTATTTTTAGACTTATTTTGGTGGTTTTAATAGTTCACTGGTGAACTGTTATTTTTCTATTTAAAAAGTTTTTTTTTATTTTTTTTATTTTAGTAAACGTTATATGTTTAGCTGGATATAATTATTAATAGTTGGTGTGAGTTATGAAAGAATTATATGTGGTTGCAGCTATTATTAAAAAAGATAATAAAATCTTAGCTACTCAACGTGGATATGGGGAATTTGAAGGTTTATGGGAATTTCCTGGTGGTAAAATAGAAGAGGGTGAAACTAAGGAAGATGCTTTAGTTCGTGAGATTAAAGAGGAATTAAATGCTGATATTGAGGTTGAGAAGTTTGCTCTTGATTTAGAATGGCAATATCCTAGTTTTTATTTATATATGTCTTGTTTTGAGTGTGTTCTTAAAGGTGAGTTTGAGTTACTTGAACATCATAATGCTAAATGGTTATCTAAGGATGATCTTGATTCTGTTGAGTGGATTCAAGCTGATATAGCTGCTGTAGATTATTTAAAAGAAAATATGTGATTCTTTCTAATTATTATTAATGATTATTTGATTATTTAGTTAATGGGGAGGTAATTTATGAATTTTGATTCTAATATTTTAGGTGAAACAGGGACTGCTTTAATGAATGGTGAATTTGGTTCTTTTGAACCTAAATTACTTATGAATAATGAGTCTGTTAAGGTTTTAAACTCAATTAAAGAAGAATTACATAATTGTGATGAGTTTTTTATTAGTGTAGCATTTATTACAAAAGGAGGTATAACTCCTCTTTTAGATGATTTTATTGCTCTTGAAGAGAAAGGAATTAAAGGTAGGATAATAACTACTGATTATTTAAATTTTACAGAACCTGATGCTTTAAGAATGTTGGATAAATTTTCTAATATTGAAGTTAAGATTTATCCTCAAAGTAATGAAGGTTTTCACACTAAAGGATATCTTTTTAGAAAAAATGACCAATTTAATGTTATTGTTGGAAGTTCTAACCTTACATTGAATGCTTTAACTGTAAATAAAGAATGGAATATTTATTTTTCATCTTATTCTGATGGAGAGATAATTCAAGAGTTATGTAGTGAGTTTAGAAATTTATGGAGAGCATCTAAAAAATTATCTGAAGCATTACCTTCATATGAACATGATTATATTGAGGCTCATACTTATGAGTTTGAAGAAGAAAGTAATGAGATATTAACTCCTAATAGTATGCAGGTTGAATTTTTAGAAAATCTTCGTGAATTGATTAAAAAAGGCGAAAATAAAGCACTTTTAGTTTCTGCTACTGGTACTGGTAAAACTCATGCAGCTGCTTTTGCTGTTCAGGATTATAAACCTAAAAAATTCTTATTTTTAGTTCATAGAGAACAAATTGCTAAACAATCTTATAATGTTTTTAAGAAAGTTATGGATGATGAAAATATACGTTTTGGAATGTTTTCTGGTAATTATAAAGATATAGATGCGGATTATCTTTTTTCAACTGTTCAATCAATGTCTAATGATTGGGGTCAATTTAATTATAGATCTTTTGAAAGGGATGAATTTGATTATATTGTAATTGATGAGGTTCATAAGGCAGGAGCTCCAAGTTATCAAAAGTTAATGAATTATTTTACACCTAAATTCTGGCTTGGAATGTCTGCTTCTCCAGATAGAACCGATGGATTTAATATTTATGATTTATTTGATTATAATGTTCCTTTAGATATTAGACTTCAAGATGCTCTTGAACAAGATTTATTATGTCCTTTCCATTACTTTGGAATAACTGATCTTGAAGTTAATGGGGATGTTTTAGATGATACTTCTGATTTTAATCGTCTTATAGAAGATGATAGAGTTAATTATTTACTTGAAAAATCAGAGTTTTATGGTCATTCTGGAGATAGATTAAAAGCTCTTGCTTTTGTAAGTAAAGTTGAGGAAGCTAATGCTTTAGCTGAGGCATTTAACCGTCGTGGACATCCATCTGTAGCATTAAGTGGTGCAGATTCCCAAGAAGTAAGAGAAGAAGCTATTGATAGATTAACTAATGATTATCGTAAGGATAATTTAGAATATATTTTCACAGTGGATGTTTTCAATGAAGGTGTGGATATTCCAGAGATTAATCAAGTATTACTTGTAAGACCTACTAAATCTTCTATTATTTTTATTCAACAATTAGGACGTGGATTACGTAAATTTAAAAATAAAGAGTATGTAGTTGTTCTTGATTTTATTGGTAATTATAAGAATAACTTTATGATTCCAATAGCTTTATCTGGTGATAGAACTTATGATAAGGATGTAATTAGAAAATATTTAATGGAAGGAAATAGTATTATTCCAGGTGCTTCTACTATTAACTTTGATGAGATTTCTAAAAAGAGAATCTATGAAGCTATTGATCATGCAAGATTTTCAAAGATTTCTTTATTTAAAGAAAAATATCAAAATCTTAAGTTTAGATTAGGTAGAATCCCTTATCTTGTTGATTTTTATAAAAATGGAGAATTAGACCCTTCTTTAATTCTTAATCATAATAAATTTGATTGTTATCATAGTTTTTTAAAGAATGTTGATAAAGAGTATACTTGTGAGTTATCAGATGAAGAAATTAAATCTCTTAAGTTTATATCTGAAGTATTAGCTAATGGAAAAAGACCACATGAGCTTTTGATTTTAAAATTATTAGTTTATAATAAGTATTTTAATGTTAGATTATTAGAAAATTGTTTATCAAGATATGGTATAGTTGATGATTTTGAATCTATCAAAAATACTTTCAGTATATTTAATTTAGATTTCTTTGTTAAAAATGATAAAAAGAAATATAACGGTGTAGAATTCTTCGAATTCAATAATAATAATTTAAAAAACACTACTTTTGATATTTCTCATCAATTTAAAGTGTTTTTAAGGAATCCAGTTTATTATAAACATTTAATGGATGTTTTGGATTATGCTTTGGCTAAGTATGAAGATAAGTATTTAGGTGCTATTGGTAGTCTTAAATTGTATGAAAAGTATTCAAGAAAAGATGTTTGTAGATTACTTAATTGGCCATCTGACCAAAGTGGAACTATTTTTGGTTATAGAGTAAAATATGGAACTTGTCCTATTTTTGTTACTTATGATAAACAAGAAGATATCGCAGCTTCAACTAAATATAAAGATGAATTTGAATCTCAAGATGTTTTTAGTTGGATGACAAGAAGTAGACTTACTCTTGATAGTAAAGAAGTTAAGAGTATTATAAATGATGATTTAGATATTCATTTGTTTATTAAAAAGAGTGATGATGAGGGTAAGGATTTTTATTATTTAGGGCCTGTAGAGGTTTTGGATTATAATCAGACTACTATTGAGAATGATGATGGGGATGAGTTACCTATTGTTAATTTTAAATTTAAGATGAATTATTCTGTAAAAGAGGATGTTTATAAGTATTTGGGGGATAGTTTGTAGGTTTGATTTATTTTTTTAATAGTTCACTGGTGGACTATTTTTTTTAATTATTACCTTTTCTTTTTCCTTTTATTTTTAAATAATAATTTATTATTGTACTTATTTTTTTTAATTTATTTTATTTTAATCAATTATTTTTATTAATATTCACCTATTTTTTAAATACTTTTATATGTTAATAAATAGTAAACTATATATTAACTGTTTATAATTTTATTAAATTATATTAATTATTTTGGGCGGTGGATTATGGAAAATCATTGTTTTTATTTTTTAAAAGATATGTATCCTATTATTGTTAATGAATGTGCTGCTTCTGAGCGTTTTTTGGTTGATGGACTTTATACTGAATCAATTATGAGGGCTGGGAAGGCTGCTGAGATTATAACTGAGACTGTTTGTAATTTTGAAGAGTTGGATTTTATTGTTCGATTAGGTCAGGCTCGACGATTAGAGGAGTTGGGTTATAAGAGTGTTCTTCCTTATGAGATTTATACTAAGTTGGATAAGATACGTAGGCTTAGGAATAAGGCTGTTCATGGGCAATTATTGAATAATGCGAAGGATTATGCTGAGAATACACATCATAAGCTTTATGATGTTGCTGTTTGGTTATACAAGACTTATGGTGATGATAGTTTTGTGGCTCCTGATTATAATGGGCCTGTTTATTCTAAAGAGGAACCTGTAAGTGAACCTGTAATCGTATCTGTACCTGTGGTTGAGTCTAAAGAGGTTGGTTTTTGATCTGATTATTCTTTTGCTAAGTATGATGGTAGTTATTTATTAAATGAGTTATCTAAACTTAGGGATTCTTCTAGAGAAGCTGTAGAGAGTGATGATGAATTTAGTGATTTTAAGAAATATATTCATGTTGATAGGTCTATTCAGAAGGATTTTGTTAAAGAATTAAAGAGAGTTGCTGATTTTGATGAGTCTCATTTGGTGATGCTTTGTGGTAGTGTAGGGGATGGTAAGTCTCATTTGCTTGCTTATTTGAGTACTGAGTATCCTGAGTTATTAAGTAAGTTTAAGGTTCATAATGATGCTACTGAGAGTTTTGATCCAGATAAGAATGCTATTGATACTTTAGCGGATGTTTTATCTAGTTTTAATGATTATAATATTGAGAGTTCTTCTGAGAAACGTATTTTAGCTATAAATTTAGGTGTTTTGAATAACTTTTTAGAGTCTGAGTATGCTAGTGAGAATTATACTAAGTTAAAATCTTATATTGATGATGCTAATATATTTGAATCTAAATTTGTATCTAAGAATATTATTCAAGATAAAGTGAGTTTTATTACTTTTAGTGATTATCATTTGTTTGAATTGAATGATGATGTTGATTCTAATTATGTGTCTTCTAAGTATATTTCTTCTTTAATGGGCAGAATAACTAATAAGGTTGAATCTAATCCATTTTATAGGGCATATCTTAAGGATAAAGAACAGAATTATGTTAATCCTTTGATTTATAATTATGAGATGCTTAGTAATGAAAATGTTCAGAAAGTAATTATTGATATTCTTATTAAAATTTTTATTAAGTATAGAAAGATTGTTTCAACAAGGGATTTATTGAATTTTATTTATGAATTGATTGTACCTCCTGAAATTGAAGATTATGATAATTTTACTAATATTGAAGACTTCCTTAACTATTTGTTACCTAATATGATATTTAATAGTCCAGAACGTTCTAATTTATTAAGATTATTTAGTCAATTTGATCCTACTTTAATTCGTAAAGAAGAATTAGATAATTTTATTATTGATTTGAATATTAATGAGGATTTAAAATCAGTAGTTTCTAAATACTTTGATTTATCTAAATTGGCCTTTTTGGAAGATTATATTGATGAATTAGGTAGTTTATATGAATTTGATCCTTCTAAGAAAAAAGAGATTATTTCTACTATTATTAGATTTGCATTGTTCTATGGAAAACCAAGCATTAAGAAGAATTTTGTTGATGAAACTTATTTGAACTTTTTAAAGTATTTACATGCTTATAATGTTCAAAATACTTCAGAATATAAAGGATTATTTAAGGATATTAAAGATGCTATATGTATGTGGAGAGGTTATCCTAAGAAAAATTATCT
>JAKSUE010000095.1 GCA_024409165.1 archaeon | reverse complement strand
AAAAAATATTTTAAAATAAGAAATAAAATAAATAAAAAATAATTAAAAAATTAAAAAATAATTAAAAAATGAAAAATTAAATATCCTAAATACTACAAGATGGAGCGAAACCTAAGTTAGATAAGAATTTATCTAAACCTTTTTGTTCCATTTGAATATCATCAACAGTACATAAAATACCTAATTTACCAGATTTAACAAATTCTGCAAATTTTGAACTGTCTTCTAAAATTTCAATAGCATCATTTTCAGCTACTGTGAAGAATAAATCAAAATCATACATACTAAATGATCCATTAATTTCAAATGATGGGAACAGAGAATCTGCTATTTTTTCAATAACTAAACAATTTTTATCACTTTCACCAATAAAAATAGCTAATTTACATGGAGCAATTATATCATCAAAATATTCTTGACAATTCATTACCCAATCTTCCCAAAGTTGTTTATTATAAACTTTTTTAGGTTTTACCATTAAACCACCATTAATCTCTTAATTCAGATAATTTTTCTTCAATAGCTTCTTTAAGAATAGATACACAAAGTTCTCCTTCATCATCTAATCTTGCAACATCATTAGCTCTGTGACCTGTAGGTTCTAAAGTATCTCCTACATTAATTTCACCAATAACATCAATTCCTTTATCTCTTAAAATTTTACCAACACAATTTCCTTCACAACCATTTACAGCAAAAACCGGAAATTCATTTGCAATAGATTTAAATCCTTCATCATCAGCTGAAACAGACCCCATACATATAGATAATGCATGTTTATCATCAATTGCTAAATCTGAAACACTTACTCTTGCTACTAAACCATTAGGACTCATACCACTACATGCTGCTAAAGCTATTTCTTTTACCATATTTAATCACCTATAAATAATAATCTTAATAATAACCTTAATAATAATATTAAACCTATTAATTATTCACTAATAAATTAATTCTTTCTATTTGGATCATATTTAGCATAAAAACCATCAGTATCTGCATAAATTGCATAAAAACCATAGTTTTCAGCTTCATCCATTGCTTTTTTAATATGTTGACGTCCCCAAGCAGTGATTGCTTGAGCACATTCAAATGAATACCATCTGAATCTTGAAAATCCATAAACTCCATACATTGTATTAGCTAATCTTTTTAAAGCTTGTTGTTGTACATCAAGACTTTTCTTAATAACAGAGTCATCTGTGGATTTCATTAGATTTTTAACTTTAACTCTTTCAGCTAAAATATCTACCATAACAGATGGGATAAAACCTTGAGGTTCTTGTCTAAATTTATGATGATGTTCTGGACATTCATAATATTCTTCAATTGTATCAGATTCAGATTGATTGTTTGAATCATTAATTAAATCATCATAACCTGTTTCATCACCAAATAAAGAATAGCTATCTAATTTTTTATCTTTAATAAGTACATCTGGAGAGATGTTTTTTGAAATAATTAGACTTGGATACAGGCTTCTAAAATCGAATTGTACAAGGTTTTCATGAAGGCCTTTTTCTGGTTCTTTTACATAACCTCCAGAGTTACTACCTCTTTCTCTCATTTTATTTTGAGGAATATTTGGTTTATTTGGTACAATTTCATTAATTTCATAAGCACGTCTCATAAGATACCATTCTGCTTGTTGACCTGTTGCCATACGAGTTACATCAAAGAAAGGTTGACCTACAATACGAGTAAGTTCTAAATTAAGCGGTAAAGTTTGTTCTGCTATTTTTAAAGTAGAAACAACATCATCTAAAGAATATTTAAAGAGATTTCTAAGTTCATCTCCTCCATTATCCCAGAATGTATAAATCAAATCACCTGGAACATCAATCTTTTCTTCGCCAAATAATTCAAAATAAACTCTTTCTAAAGTATATCTATCTAAAGACATATATCTTCTCATAACGAGGTATAAATCTACATGGAGCAATCCTTTAATTGAAGCTGCATTAGTATAACCTCTTCTTAAGAATTTAAGATTAGAACCATCCATTCCTAAATCTAAATCAACTCCTAAGAGTTTAGCACGGTCTCTAAGATATGGAAAATCAAAATTATCAGAGTTATAACCAATAATTATATCAATATTAGACTCCTTAACTGTTTTAACAAAGGTTTCAATCATTTCTTTTTCAGAATCAACAGTTTCAATAAAGCCCATATCTCCTTCGCCACTAAATTCATCACCTTTAGTTGAGATAACTTTGGATATGCCTACATTACTATCAATTCCAATCATAATAATTTCATCTTCATCAGGATTAGGCATTCCATGAGGGTTTCTAACTTCTAAATCGAAACTCATCATTCTAAAGTCTTGAACATCAGTAGAAACAGTTTTAGGATCTTCTTGTAATTTGATTATAGTAACATCATCATTATCAATATTTTCAAATTCTTCTAACTCCTCACCAATAATCTCAATTTCAGCCATTGGAGTTAAATCTTTATCAATAAGATATCTTCTATAAAATGGAATATCATGTTCTCTAACCTTACTAACAGATTCTAAATCCCAAATAATATCCCTATACTTTGGGACTTCTTGAGGGTGTTTAAAACTAATTTTAATAAATTCTTTTGGAATTTGAAAATCTTTTAAAGTTATTTTTTCAAGTGAAGTGAATTTTAACTCTTCATCTTTTTCAAGATTTCTCAAATCATCAATACACACATCAATATCATCAAAAGGTTCAATATAAAAATAAGGAATGAAAGAATCATCTAAAGCAATAATATTCTTTTTAGTATCTTTTTCTTTACCAAATAAACGAATAAGTGGCTTTTCTTCATAAGTAACATAATCAATATCTAAAAGTACAAAATTCTTTTTCATATTAAACCTCCTTTTAATTAGTATCATCAACTTTTTCTTCAACTATTTGTGGTTCAACCATTTCATCTTTTTCAACAGAAACCTCTTCAACAACATCTGGATAAAAAGCACTATTTTCATCTTTATTTTCAATTATTTCTTCTTTATATGCTTTAATAACTGCATAAGTGATTCCTAAAATTAAAGGACCTACAACAAAACCCATTAAACCAAATACTAATGGACCAGCCATAAATCCAAGAAGTAAAATCATAGCTGGAATATCTGCATATTTACCTGCCAATGCTGGACGAATATATACATCACATATACTAAGACCAAAACCAAAGAATAAGGTCACAATAGCTCTTGGGAAATTACCATTAATTAAATCAATAATAACCAAAGCCCAATAAACAGGCCAAGGCCCAATAACTGGAATTATTTGACAAATACAAGTTACAACAGCTAAAAGAATAACAAAAGGATAACCTAAAATACCAAAACCAATTCCTGCAACTACACCAATAATAAATGCAGTGACAAAATGACCATAGAATATACTTTTAGTTACATTTTCAATTTCAAAAAACATTTTATTTGAAAAGGAATCATATCTTTTAGGAATAAATGCACGAACATATTCTACTAATTTATCCCAATCACGAGCAAAGTAATAAGTTGAAAACATTACTGTAAATATTTGAATAAGTAATACAGGAGTAGACTTTACAATATCTATACAATAATCTAAAACCCAAGAATAAACTTCATTAATTATATTTGGAATATATCCTGTGTAAGATTGAATAGAAGATTGATATTGTGCAGGGACATTAACTAAAATATTATTAACAGTCTGATTTAAATTAAAGCCAGCAACACCAGTACTACCACTACCCATAAATAATTGAGCAATATCAATAATCTCATAAATTAAATATCCACATAATAATAAAATTGGAATTACAATAATTATAATTGCAAGAATAATAGAAACTGAGGGATATTTTAATTTAGTTTGGAATCTACGTGATATTGGTCTAATAGCATAACCAAAAATTGCACCTAAAAGAACCATATCCCAAATTGGTAATATTGTAAAAAATGATAAAATTAATAAAATTACAATAATCAATATTGGAATACTAAGTTTATCAATATACTCTTTCATTTCAACCACTTAACCAACTTAACCCTTTATTAATTTAATTTAATTATTTGTTGTGGACAATACTATACTAAAAATCATTTATAAAATTGTTTTAAACCTGAAGGAGATCTACGATATGAACCAAATTCATCAATTTGAGCTAATTGATAAGAATTAAAAACAGGGCCTTCTGCACAGATTCTCCAACCAGTATTATCTACACAACATTGACCACAAATACCAATTGCACATTTCATATAACGTTCAAGAGAGTATTCTCCATCAATGTTATTATTTTCAAGGAATCCAAATAAAGGAACCATCATAACTTCAGGACCACATACAACAACCCAATCATAATCACTTTTAGAAATTAATTCCATAGCTCTGTGAGTTGCAAAACCTTTAAATCCACAGGATCCATCATCAGTACAAGTATAAACATTAGCTCCACGATTAGCTAATCTTCTATGGAATAATAATTCTTCTTTTGTTGTAGCAGCACAGATAACATCTACTTTGGTGCTTTTTAAAGCTTCTTCTGTAAATGAAGCAATAGGAGCCATTCCTACTCCACCACCAATAGCTAATACTTTCATACCTTCTAAATCTGTAGAGAATCCATTACCATAAGGTCCTCTAAGACCTAATTTGTCCCCTACTTTTAAAGTATGTAAATCCTCTGTAAATTCACCTACTTTTTTAACTGTGATACCGATTTCACCATCAGCTACATTAATATAAGAAATAGACATTGGTTTTTCATCTTTAAAATTCCAAACCATAAGGAATTGACCTGGAGATGGGATATTTTCACCAAACATAGGCCAATCAAAAATAAAAGTTTTAATTGATGGAGTTTCTTCAATAATCTTTTTAATTTCTAATACTTTAGGTACATTACTCATATAAACACCTCATAAATCTCCATCTTTATGAGCAAATCCAATCATATCTTCAATACTATTAAAGGAACTTGCTTCTATAAATTGAGATAATTTAATTGCAATATCTGAAAATATTTCAGGACCCTCATATAAAATAGAAGTTCCAATTTGAACTGCATTTGCTCCAGCATATAAAAATTCAACAACATCTTCGTAGTTACGAATTCCACCAACACCAACAATAGGAATATCAACTACATCATAAACATCATAAACACAACGAATAGCTATTGGTTTAATTGCAGGTCCACTCATTCCTCCAAACTTATTAGCTAAAATAGGATGTCCTGTAGTAATATCGATTCTCATTCCAGGACCAAGTGAGTTAATTAAGGTAATACCATCAGCACCACCATTAGCTGCAGCAATAGCTATTTCTTTAATATCAGTAACATTAGGAGTTAATTTAGCTAAAACAGGCACATCAACAGTATCTTTAACAGCTTGAACAACACTTTCAGTTAAAACCGGATTTTGACCAATAGCTGCACCACATCCTCCCATAGCATGAGGACAAGAAACATTTAATTCAATCATATCAACTAAATCACTTATTTCACTTGCAACATAAGAAAAATCCTCTGGAGTTGCACCATAAATAGATGCAATAGAAACCCCCTTATTCCTATCGACGATTTCTAACTCTTCTTTAAATGCTTCAACACCAGGACTTGAAAGACCAATTGCATTAATAATACCTCCTTCAACCTCTACAGTTGTAGGATTATGGTAACCTTCATTAGCATCTTTAGAAAAAGATTTACTAACAACAGCACCAGCACCAGAATCTAAAACCCAATTTAAAGAAGATCCATGACTTCCAAGGATTCCAGCAGCAAGCATTAATGGATTTTCAAGTTCAATACCACATAAATTAGTTTTTAACATAAATAACCTCCTATGTTATTAGAAATTTTATAATCAAATTCAACTTAATAATGTATAAATTAATATGCATAATATGTATAAATAATATGCAT
>JAKSUE010000094.1 GCA_024409165.1 archaeon | reverse complement strand
TTATGATAAATTATTATTTAGTACTTATTCAGTATTTATTTAGTATTTATTTAATATGAGTAATGACGATATATTTTTAAAATATGTTGATTATTGAGGAATTTTATGAAAAATATTTTAATATCTAATGATGATGGTGTTCTTGCTCCAGGGATATTTGCTACTAAATGTGCATTAGAAGAGTTTTCTAATGTTACTATTGTTGCACCACAAGAAAATAATAGTGGTGTAGGTCGTATGTTATCTCTTTTTAAACCATTAAATCTTAAAGAATACACTCTTGAAGATGGTTTTAAGGCTTATGGAGTTTCTGGAAGTCCTGCTGATTCTGTTAATGTTGGAATTAACTATGTATTAGATAAAAAGCCAGATTTAGTTGTTACAGGAATTAATACTGGTGTTAATATTGGTAAATGTGAAATAACTACTTCTGGAACAGTTTGTGCAGCTTTGGAAGCTGTTTGTCATGGTGTTCCAGCTATTGCTTGTTCTTTATTTATTGATCCAGATTCTTTTATTCAAGATAACGATGGACAATGGAGAATGGAAGTTGATTTTGAATTTGCTAAAGAAGTTCTTTCAGCTCTTACAAAGCGAGTTTTAAAGAAAGGAATGCCTGATGGTATTGATTTATTAAATCTTAATATTCCTGCAAAACCATTATCTGATGAAATTAAAGTTACAAAACTTGCAGAAAGAATGTTAAGACCAAATGTTATTTCAAAAGATAAAATGAGTGAATTTGGAGTTAATGTGGATAATTTAGATAATTTAGAGGAATAAGAGAATTTAAATGATTCAGATACTTTAAATAGTAAAGATAATTATGTTATGATTGCACCTCGTTTAATAGAAGAATATGATGAGGGAACTGATGGATATTGTTTAATGGTTGAAAAAAGGCCAAGTTTAACTCCTTTAAATATTGATTTAACTGGTGATTTAGAAACTTTGGAAGGATGGTTGTAATTTAGGTGGTAATATGGATATAAATGAATGGGAGAATTGGTATAAAAGAATTCTTGATGATTTTGGATTTTCAAGAGAGGGTGATGAGAAAACTGCTGATTTATTAGATGAGATTTTAGAAAAAAAGGGTTGTTTGACTATTGATGACCTTTATGATGAAGTGGTTTATGCTAAAAAAAGAGGTACTGATAAATTTATTATTTTTGGTGCAGGACCTTCTCTTAAGAAACATATTGAATTGATTAAAAATTATAATCTTAATGATTATGTTCTTATTGCTGCTGATGGAGCTACTACTGCTCTTTTAGAAGAAGATATTGTTCCTGATATAATTGCTACTGATGTGGATGGTAAAATTTCTGATTTATTAACTGCTAATGCAAATGGGGCTTATTTTGTTATTCATGGTCATGGTAATAATGAAGAAAATATTGAAATGTGGACAGATAGTTTTAATAAAGTTCTCGGAACAACTCAATCTATACCTGTAGGTAATCTTTACAACTTTGGAGGATTTACAGATGGAGATAGGGCTATGTATTTAGCTATTGAGTTAGGTGCAAAGGATATGATTCTTGCAGGAATGGACTTTGGAACTATTGTTACTAAATACTCTCGTCCGAATATTGAAGGTGAAACTGGTCCTGCTGATGAGATTAAAACTAAAAAGCTTATTTATGCAGAACTTCTTCTTCAGTGGATTTTAGATAATGTTGATGTTAATGTAGTTAATCTTATGGATTCTTAGTAATTAATGAATATTAAATCAATTATCATGAATGAATTAATTAAATTAAAATAAATAAGTTTTTTATATAAGTTATAATATAATGATTAATATGGCAATTGAAGATATTTTAATGTTTGATGAAACAATTTTTCAGAATATAAATGCATTTAATCCAGATTTTATGCCTCCTAATTATAATTTTAGAGAGAGTCAAATGAAGGCTATAGCTACTGATATTAGGCCTGCAATGATAGGAGGGCGCCCTATAAATGCAGTTATTCTTGGATCTTGTGCTACAGGTAAAACAACAGCTATTAAGATAGTTTTTGATGATGTTGAAAAGTTTACTAATAAGGTTATTTGTTGTTATGTTAATTGTCAGCTCCATACAACTCGTTTTGGAATATTTTCTCAAATTCACAAAAAATTATTTGGTCATCAACCTCCAGAAACTGGTGTTCCTTTCTCAAGAGTATATGAAAAAGTCATGAAATATCTTCAAAAAGAAGAGAAAGCATTAGTTGTAGCTTTTGATGACGTTAATTATTTATTCCAAAGTAAAAATGCAAATAAAGTATTCTATGATATTTTAAGAGCTTATGAAGAGTATCCTGGTGTCAGAACTAGTATTTTTGCTATTTTGTCTGATTTAGAATTTAGATTCCAACTTGATAAAAATGTAAATACTGTATTTATTCCACAAGATATTGTTTTCCAACCTTATACTTATTCTGAAATATTTAGTATTTTATCTGATAGAGCAAAAGTAGGATTTTTCCCTGGTGTTATTGATGATGAAGTTCTTGAAGAGATAACTAATCATACAGTTGATGTAGGGGATTTAAGAGTTGGTATTGATCTTTTAAGAGTTTGTGGTAATATTGCTGAAGCTAATGCAAGTAGAGTTATTACTTTAGAACATGTTAAAGAAGCTGTTAATAAACAAGGTTCTGTTAATTTAGCTCAAACAATCAAATCATTAAATGATATTGAAAAAACATTACTTCGTGCAGTTGTTGAAAGCGATGAAATCTTAACTGCAGGAGAATTATCTGAGCAATTTAAAACCCAAGCTGGAGTTAGCTATGCTACTTTCAATAGAACTCTTGAAAAATTAGAATTTTTAAGATTAGTTGACACTAAATATACAGGAAAAGGAGTCAGAGGTAATGCTCGTCAAATTATCTTAAGATTCTCTCCTGAGGATATTAAAAGATGTGACTTAAATTAATCTTATTTAATTCAAAAAACTTATTTTTTTATTAATTTTTAATTATTTTATTAATTATTTTATTAATTATTTTATTTTTCTTATTTTGGCTTATTTTTATATTTTTATTTTTATAATGCCATTTTAATAGTTCACTAGTAAACTATTATATTTTAAAAAAAGTAGGTGAAAAATGCATTATTCTCATAATAATTTAGTTATCATAATTTTAATAATATAATTTTAATTATAATAATTTTATTCATAATAATATAATTTTTATAAATCAAAAATTATGAAAATAATGCATATGTCAGATATTTGAAGTATAACTGTTAGTTGATATAACCGTAAAATAGTTTTTTGGTTTTAATTTTTAAGGTTTGATCTTTAAATTATCTTTGAATATTAGTCATGAATATTAAAGAATTTTCTATGAGTTTTGTTTGTATATAAATCTATTTTATAATATTATATTGCAGGTATACTCATAGTTTTTAAAGTTCGAATTGGTTATATCAACAAAGGGGTTTGGTAGGTCTTTGTTTATCCTCCAAACCATTACACTAATATGATTAATATAATTGGTATTGTCAATATTATCAATATTGTAAATATTATTAAATTATACCATAATCATAGTAGGGTCTGGAGTTGCACTAACAGCTATAACTGAAAAAAGCAATACTGCAAAAACTAAGAGTATTACCATGCAATCGCTAAAATTTAATCTAAAGTTATTATATCTCATATAAGTACCAAAAGTGGTTTTTCTTCTTAAATCACAAGGATCATTATAATTATGTTTTAACATTTCAATCACTCTCTGGTATAATGTAAGTTTTAAAGAGTATATAAAAAAAGAGAATGAGAGCATTTGAAAAGTAATCACGAGTACTATTTCAAGTGTATTATTATATTTTAAGTATATTATCTTATTTTACTGTATTATTAAAATAATAAACTTAATATTATAAAAATTAGAAATATATTACTAAAACAGTTATTGGTGTTATATTAAATAATAGATTATTGGTGTTATATTAATGTTAGAAAATGATTTTAGAGCTTTTGAATATTTTGATGTTACAGCAGATATTGGGTTTTTTGCTTATGGTGAATCTTTGGAAGATGCTTATTCTAATGCTGCTTGTGCTATGTTTAATGTAATGACTGATATTGAAACTGTTAAAACTCTTGAGAAAAGGGAATTTAAAGTGGAATCTGAGGATTTGGTTTCTTTACTTTATGATTTTCTTGAGGAACTTTTATTTTTATTTGATGTGGAATTGTTATTTTTTTCAAAATTTAATGTAGATATTGAGAAGATTGATGATGAGTTATATGAATTGAATTGTGTGGCTTATGGTGAAGATGTGAATTGGGATATTCATCCTCGTAAAAGTGAAGTTAAAGCTATTACATTCCATAAAATGGATGTTATAACTCAAAATGATGGTTTTATTAAACTTAGTGCTATTTTGGACTTGTGATTTGATTTTATTTAATTAGTTTATTTTATTAATTATTGTAATATTTTATTATTTTTCTATTTTTCTATTATTTTACATAAATTATATTATAATATATTTTATATATAGTTTATATTTACAAATTTATTAATCAATTATAATTATTCGTGATATTATGTCAATGAAATGTAATCTTGAAAGAATAAGAGAAAATGTTTGGGAACTTCCAAGTAGTTATAAGAAAGATATGAGAGTTCCTGGAAGATTATATCTTGATGAAGAAGGTATTAAAAATCTTGAAGATTCTGCTCTTGAACAAGTAGCTAATGTGGCTTGTATGCCAGGTATTCAAACTGCAGCACTTGCTATGCCTGATATTCACTATGGATATGGATTTAGTATTGGTGGTGTTGGTGCTTTTAATATGAATAATGGAGTTATTAGTCCTGGGGGAGTAGGTTTTGATATTAACTGTGGAGTTAGAATGCTTAGGACTAACTTAACTGAGGAAGATATTGCTCCTAAAATTAAAGAGCTTACTGATGTTTTATTTAAAAATATTCCTTCTGGTGTAGGTAGTAAAGGTCAAGTTAGACTTTCTCCTGATGATATTGATGAAGTTTTAGATTATGGTGCTTGGTGGGCTGTAGAAAATGGTTATGGTTGGAAAGAAGATCTTAAATTATTAGAAGAAAATGGTAGAATGGAAAATGCAGATTCTTCTATTGTTTCAACTAAAGCTAAAAAAAGAGGTATTCCTCAATTAGGTTCACTTGGTTCTGGTAATCACTTTTTAGAACTTCAAAAAATTGATGAAATTTATGATGAAGATGTTGCAAAAGCATTTGGTTTAGAAAAAGGAACAATTACTATTATGATTCACAGTGGTTCAAGAGGCTGTGGACACCAAATATGTTCTGATTATTTAAGATTAATGGATAAAGCTTATAGAAATTATAAAATTAATTTACCTGATAGACAATTAGCTTGTGCACCTATTGATTCTAAAGAAGGTCAAGGTTATTTAACTGCAATGGCTGCTGGTGCAAACTATGCTTGGGCTAACCGTCAAATGATGTCTCATTGGGTAAGAGAATCTTTTGAAAAAATATTCTCTCAAGATGCTGAATCTATGGGAATGACCACTATTTATGATGTAGCGCATAATATTGCTAAAATTGAAACTCATAAAGTCAAAGGAGATAATATGGATGTTCTTGTTCACAGAAAAGGTTCCACTCGTGCATTTGGACCTGGAAGAAAAGAAATTCCTAAAGAATATCGTGCTGTAGGTCAACCTGTCTTAATCCCTGGAACTATGGGTACAGCATCCTATATTTTACATGGTACAGATGTTGCTATGGAGGAAACCTTTGGTTCAACTGCTCATGGTGCAGGAAGAACTTTATCCAGAACTGCTGCTAAAAAACAATTCACAGCAGAACAAATTGAAGCTGACTTAAATAGTAAAGGAATTCATGTTAAAGCAAACTCTGCTCCTGTACTTGCTGAAGAAGCTCCAGGTGCTTATAAAAA
>JAKSUE010000093.1 GCA_024409165.1 archaeon | reverse complement strand
ATAAATTAAATAATTTAATTAATTTAAGTTACAAGTATAAGTGTAGTTAACAATTAATAGATATTAAATAAAAAATCTTAATATTAAAAAACTATTAATAAAAACAATGTAATTAAAAAATTAACAATTAGATTATTATATTACAATCTAATTAATTAATTGATTAATTGATTAATTAATATAAATTATAATCCAATTATTTGACAGAATAAAGTAATAACAAAACCAATAATTCCAATAATAACAATACCTAAAGCAGTTACTTTAGAGAAATCAAAGAATTCTTTACGATCTGGTTTTTTAGCTACTTTTAAAACTCTTTTACATTGTTTTACAAAATCGTTAGGAATAAAATTTATACTAACATTAGATGCATCGACATCTACCATATAATCACCTTTTAATAAATAATAAATAGTAAATAATTAATTTTTAAATAAATAATAAAATAATTTTTAAAAACTAAATTAAAAGTTTAAACTAAAATAAATTAATAGTTTAAACTAATTAATAGTATTTAAAAATTAGAATATTCCATCAATAAATTCATCTAATGGGTCTGCAGCTCCTTCAGCACTAGCAGGAGTTGGGTCGATGAAATCATCATCATTTAATTCTTCAGCATCAAAGAAATCTTCTTTAGATGGTCTGTTGAAACTGTATTGAGATTTTACACCAGATACTACAATAGTAGTTCTAATTACATTGTGTAATGATTCATCAATTTGTGCACCCCAAATAATATTAGCTTCAGGATCTAACTTGTCAGCAACAATTTGTACGATTTTTTCAGCTTCATGTAAAGTTAAGTCAGAACTACCAGAAATGTTAACTAATGCACCTTTAGCATTAGAAATATCAATATCTAATAAAGGACTGCTAAGAGCTTCGTGAACTGATTCAATTGCACGGTCACCAGATTCAGATTCTCCCATACCAATCATAGCCATACCAGAACCTTGCATAATGGATTTAATATCAGCAAAGTCTAAACTTACAAGACCTGGTTTGGTAATTAATTCAGTAATACCTTTAACAGCTCTTCCTAAAATTTCATCAGAAACTAAGAATGCTTTGTTTAAAGGAAGGTTAGGAGCAACTTCTAATAATTTATCATTAGGAATTACAATAACAGTATCAGCGTTAGCTTGGAGTTTTTCTAAACCTTGTTCTGCATTTTCTCTTCTTTTAACACCTTCAGCAGAGAAAGGCATAGTAGCTACAGCAACAGTTAATGCTCCAGATTTTTTAGCAATTTTAGAAATAATTGGAGCAGAACCAGTACCAGTTCCTCCACCAAGACCACAGGTGACGAATACCATATCAGAGCCAGTTAACTCTTCTCTAATATCTTCTTCACTTTCTTCAGCACATTCTTCACCAACATCAGGTTCTCCACCTGCACCGAGACCGCCACAGGTTTGTCTACCTAAAAGTAATTTTTGATCAGCTTGACTGTAAAATAAATCTTGTGCATCAGTATTTACAGTAATAGTTTTAGCACCTTCAATACCAATTTCATTTAATCTAGTAATGGTATTGTTTCCAGCACCACCAGCACCAACTACTGCAATTTTAGCACGACTTTTATTCATTAATTCAATTAATTCTTTGTCTAATTCATTTTCTGCTTTAAGAACAACTTCAGTTTCTTCTTCAGTTGCTACTCTTTTTTCAGATTCTTTAATTGCATCATCTATAAATTTCACTTGTTAACCCCACATTATAATTATTATATAATCTAAAACCAATCTAAATCAAACAATGATTTTTAGAAATTGGTAATAAATTACGAATATACGAATAAATGTTAAATAATAAATTCTAAAAACATTGATAAATAATCGAATGATAAGATTAGTAAATTTAATTGTTAAACTTTTAACTAAACTTTAATTAAACAATTATCAATATAATAAAAATTTAATTAAATGATAGTAATTAATATTTATGTTTCGTTCAAGTATATAATTATTTCTTTTAAATTAAAATTTTAACTAAATATTATTATCAAAGATTAAGAAACAATTTAAGCTTATTTAATAGATTATTAAGGTCTTGGCATTGCAATAATTTCATGGAATTTCATTTCAAAGACTTTAGTCATATTTGCAGCAGTCATAACAACTGCAGTGTCAACCCCATGAGCAGTTCCACCAATAGAAATAATCTCTTCACCTACAGGAATTAAACCAGCATCAGCAAGCATAATACCAATTTCAGCACATACTTTGAATCCTTGACAGATAGTTCTGTAACTTGCTGAAATCATATCAATAGGAGTATATCCTCCAAATTTATTAGTAATTCCTCTACCAGTAGCACTTAATGCATGAGATCCCATAAAAGTAGTAATACCTAAATCTTCAAGTTTAGCTCTCATTTCAGGAGTAATATCTGCTTTGTTAGCTTCTTTAAAACCCATGTGATGAGTACAGTTTACAATAGTTACATCTAAATCTTTTAAAGCTTCATATAATTTTAAAGCAGAAGCTCCAGAAGCAGAAGCAATAGCTACATACTTAATATCTCCTTCTTCTAATCTTTCTTTAACACATGCAATAAGTTCATCAGTATTAACTTCACCAGGTTCTTCAAAGTAAGTAATTGATTTTTTCATAATATTCCTCCATAATTAGTAAGTTTTATATAATTTTCTATATAATAAATTTTTATACAATAAAATATACATTAAATATTATCTTAAAATAAGTATAAAAATATATTGATTATAAAAAATATATTGATTATAATTAAATTATATTAAAAATACGTATTAAAAAAAATAGTTCTTGATAAAATGAATTCTAAAGATTTGAATTATAAAACTGATAAGACTTCCGATGGAAAAGAATATAAATATCGTGAAATTAAAGGATATAAAGTTATACCTATTGAAACACATTATATCAAACCTAATGAAAGTATTGATTTTATGATAGATGATGTTTGTAAACTCTCAGAAGAAGGTGACTATTTAGTAATTGCTGAGACCCCAATTTCTGTATCACAAGGAAGACTTGTAGATGAAGCAGATTATACTCCTTCATTAAAAGCAAGTTTTTTAGCAACTGTTTGGAGTAAATATCTATGGGGTTATTGTTTTGGACCCTTACTTGGAATTAAAGAAAGAACTATAAAAAATCTTAGAAAACTTCCTGAAGAGACTAAAAGACATAAAGAAGTGATTCTTGACCTTTATGGATGGAAACATGCTTTAAAACCAGCATCTGAAGCAGGTGTTGATTTAAGTAATGCTCCTGGAACTTTTGTATCATTACTTCCTGAAAACCCTGGAAAAGTAGCTAAAGAGATACATGAATCTATTTTAGATAAAGTAAAACAAGATGTAACCGTACTTATTATTGACACAGATGCAACATATAAAAGAGGAAATAAATATTTCACAGGTTTACCAATAGCTATTGATGGAATTGAAGCAGATAAAGGAGTTTTTGGATATACAATGGGACAATTATGTGAAAATGTAGGATCCACACCTTTAGGATGTTCAAGAGATATTTCAGTAGCTGAGGGAATAAAAATAGCAAATGTTGCTGAAGATTATCAAAGAGAGTTACCAACAGCTATGGCAACAATTCACAGTGCAAAAGATGTTTTAAAAAGTGATAAAGTAGAAGAAGAAGGAAATGAAATAAGTGTAGAATCCTTAGATTCAATTATACATACTCCTGCAGTTCTTATTAGAAAAATTTAATTAATAAAATTTGAAAATCAAAAAGAAAATAATTTATAATATTAAAAATAAAAATTAAAATATTAACTAGATAACCTTATCTAAATTTAAGAATTAAGTATTACTAAATTTTTATGAATATAAATTTAATTAAATTATTAAAAAGGAAGAAACACCATGTTAGAAGACCCATTAATTAGAAACAGTTTAATACTCTTATTCCAAGACAAAGAACTTTTAGAAATCATTCAAGATTTAATTGATGAAAAGTATGATGATGAAAAAATTAGTGAAGAATTAGGAATCCCTTTAGAAGTAGTTCAAAATTTAGAAATCATCCAAAGTTTAATTAATAATATTGAAACTGATGAAGAAATAGCTGAAAAAACTGGAATAAAATTAAATATTGTTAGAAAAATACTTTATAAACTTTATGACAGTGGTATTGCAAGCTATAAAAGAAGTAAAGATCCTGAAACTCAATGGTATACTTATGCTTGGAAATTCGAAGACCAAGAAGTTTCTAAATTAATTGGAGATTATGCAAAACAAAACATAGAACAACTTCAAAAAGAAATTGATGAAGAAGAAAATAATATGTTCTTTGTATGTCCTCATAATCACTGCCGTCTTAACTTTGAAGAAGCAGAATACTATGGATTCTTATGTCCAGACTGTGGTTATGAAATGATATTCCAAGAGAATAAAGAAATCATTGAACAAATAAAAGGAAATATAAAAGAATGGGAAGATCTTTATCAAAAAACATTAAACTAAAAGTTTAAAAAAATAAAAATTTTCTTATTTTTTACTTTCTATCCTTTTTACTTTTTTTAATTATTTTTATATAATCTAATTATTTTTTACTTCTAATATTATTCTATTTTTTTAAATTTTTTATAAAATAAGGATTATTAATTATAAAAATGTATAATTAATAGACAGAAACCTTAATAACACCCTCAACAGCTAAAAACTCTTTAATAGATGCACCAGGTACGGGATCATTAGTTATAATTGTTAAAATAGGATTATTAGAATGATTATCAGATGCATAAGCTTGTCTAATATCAATATCATAATCTCTTGCAATTAATGCAATTGATGCTAAAATACCTTTGTTATTTTCACCTGCTTCTATTTCAATAACACCTAATCCTAAATTTTGAGCAATGTTTTTAAGTAAAGTCCCAGCAGGTAGAATATTAGAAAATATATTAAATAATTCTTCATCTTTTAAAATTAAGTCAATTGTGGATTTTATTACTCTACGATCAACATCTACAGAATTAGCTAAAGCAGAATCACTAATTTTTAAATTTCCACAATAAATTTTAGAATCTTCATCTACTCTTAAACCTAATTCCAACATTTTAAAAGCCACAGCTTTTCTTGCAGGATATTTTTTAAATTTATTATTTACTGTTGACCACATATTGACATTACTCCACTAAATTATACATTAATTAAAATATCTAATTAATAATTTAATTTAAAAGTATATAAAATTATAAGAAAAATTATGAAATTAACTAATTAAATAAATTATTAAAAATAAGTTTTAAAAACCTAAAGTTGACTATAAGAAGTTAAATTTAAAAAAATAATTTAAAAATAGTATAAAAGTAGGCTAGCTGGGATTCGAACCCAGGACCTCACGGTTATCAGCCGTGCGCGCTGACCAGGCTGTGCCACTAGCCTCTAAAACATAAATAACAGATATTATTAATTATGTAATATCTAATATATAAAGGTTATGGTTAATTTTAAATTTAATTTAATAAAGCTATTAAAATAATGTAAAATTAGATTAATAACTTGATTAAATATAAAATAAAAGAATAAAATAATAAATAAATTTAATAATTATTCTTTATTAAGCATTTCATTAAGGGAATCAGCCATTACATGACCTTCAATAACGATTTTAACTTTATCAATACCCTCAACATTTGAAGCTTCTTGTTTTGCTTGAGCAGCCATACGAGTTACACTCATACAACCAGGATTAGTTGGTTTAATTACAATAGTAGCAGTAGCTCCATCGATTGCAATAGATTGTACAATACCTACTTCAACAATACTAACACCCATATGTGGGTCTTTTACAACGGAAACTGCTTCTTTAACAGCATTTGCTAATTCTTCAGCCACAATAATCTCCTCTTTAATTTATAAGTTTAATTTATTGTTTTGATAATTAAATGTTATTTTATAATTAAATAATATTTTAATATAAAATTAAATATTAAAATTTAAAATTA
>JAKSUE010000092.1 GCA_024409165.1 archaeon | reverse complement strand
ATTATGGATATTAATGAATTAATGGTTAATGAACCTAAAAATGCTTTTAAAAAGTTGACTCTTCCTTTAATTGCTTTTGCGGTTTTTGATGCTTTTTATAGTCTTATTGATTTAGCTTGGGCTGGATTATTAGGTCATAATGCTGTTGCAGCTATAGGTGTGGCAACACCTTTATTTGTATTGATTGGTACTTTTGGGAGTACTATTGGTCAGGGTACTAATTCATTAATGAGTAAATTTTTAGGGATTAATGATAGGGATAATGCAAATAATGTGATGATGCATGGTTTTTTAATGTGTGTGATTGTGAGTATTCTTCTTCCATTAATTGAGATTCCTTTTTTAGAGTCTTTGTTAGCATTTATGAATTTTAAAGCTAATGCTGGTTTAGTTATTTCTTATTTAGTTCCTTTGTTAATATTTTCATTTATTTTTGTTTTTAATGAGTATTTTCCTGAGACTTTACAAGCAGAGGGGGAAACTAAAAGACCAACAGTATTTTTAATTATTGGTAGTATTTTAAATATAGTATTAGATCCTATTTTTGCATTTTATTTAGGTTTTAAAATTATGGGATTGGCTTATGCTACAATTATTTCTTCTTTATTGCCTTTTGGATTATTTATCTATTTGTATTTTGTAAAAAAAGGTTTTGTTCCAGTTAGGTTAAGTAATTTTAATTTTAAAACTAGATTTGTTAAAGATATTTTTAAAGTAACTATTCCTAATTTCTTAGATAGATCTACTTTTACTGTATTAAGTACTTATATTAATTTAGTTTTGTCTTTTGTTGGAGGGCCAATTGCTATTTCAATATATTCTTTAGCTAATCAGATTAAAGATTTAATATTATCACCTAGTAGGGGTGCTGCACGAGGTACATTAAGTATTACTGCTCATTTACTTGGTGCAGATAAAACTAAGGACTTAAAATCATTTTATTATTATGGTATTAAAATAAGTATTGTATTATCTATAATAAGTTCTATTATTTTAGTTTTATTTAATTCTCAAATTATCTCTTATTTATCTTCTATAGGATCATTTGTTAATACATGGTATATAGTTGCATTAGTTGTAATTTGTTTAGTAACTCCTATTTCTCTGGTTTCTGGAAAAGTTTTAGATGGTCTTGGATTAAGTATTTATTCATTTATTGGTAGTTTTATTAGAGTATTTTTTATTATAACTTTGATTTATTATTTTGAATCTACTTTTAATTTATATGGTTTAGGTGTGATTTTAAGTATTGCATTAGCTGAAATAATCATGGCTATATTGTATATTGTTCTTTTAAATGTTATATTTAAATATAAATTTAATAAAAATAGTCCCAACCTACAATTTAATTAATAAAATACTTATTATAATGATTAAATTTTTATTTATTTTATCTAATTTTTTTATTTTTTATTTTATTTTTTATTTTTTAACTCTTTTTTATGGAATTGGAGTATTGTCCTATTTATTTTTTAACTCTTTTTTATAAATTTATTTATACTTAATCAAAGAAAACTATAATTGTTAAAATTAATTTTAATTATATGTTTATTAGGTGAGTATTAATGAGTAATTTTAAACTTTCATGTTTATCTGATGATAAGTTAAATGAGATAAGTTCTTCTTTAGATTCAAACTCTGTATTTGGTGTAATTGGGGTTTGTGGAATTGTTGGAAATTTAGTTGCAAGGGTTCTTTTGGATAATGGATTTAAGGTTCTTGGGACTGATAGGACTTCTAAAGAGGATTGTAAGTTTAAAAGTGCTTTTGATGGTTATGATATAGATATTTTTTATGGTGGGCATCCTGAAGAGTTTTTTAAGGATTTAGATTATATTGTGGTTCCACCAAGTTTACCAAAGACTGCTAAAGTGTTTGATATGATTTGTTCTTATGGTATTCAAGTTTTAGAACTTGGTGATATATTTAAATTATTTAAACCTGATAAACCAGTTATTTGTATTAGTGGAACTAATGGAAAAACTACTACTACAACTCTTCTTAAACATATTGCTTATTATGCTGGTCTTAAACCTTGTGAACATAAATTGGAAGGTATGCAGGGGAATACTGAGTTTATTCCTTCACTTCAATCTCGTCTTAATGGTGATGTAGCTATTTTAGAGACTGGGACTTTAGGTAATGCTGGAAGTATAAAATCTATTGCAAGTTTATCTAATGCTTCTTATGGTTTACTTACTAATATTACTTTAGATCATCTTGATGATGACCATGGATTTTTAGATTATGCTCGTGTTAAAGGTGAGCTTCTTGAGGTTTTAGATGCTAATGATGGTTCTTTAGTGCTTAATGCTGATGATCCTATTATTAGTGGTTTACTTAAAGCTATGGACTTTAAGGGTAATGTTATTCGTTTTGGTCTTGATAGTGAGATATCTAAAGTTGATACTAAACCTTGTTGGTGTGGAAATGAAATTGAGATTCGTGAGATAATTTCAGGTGTTGGGGCTTATGATTGTCCTAATGCAGATATTAGAGATTGTGGTGTGAAATATATTAAACCTGATTATTTAGCTAAGGATATTGATATTAAGAATAGGACTTTCACATTAGAAGCTCCTGATGGTGAGGCTGAATTTAAATTAGCTATGGATGGTTTACATAATGTTTATAATGCTCTTGGAACAATTGTACTTGCTCATGAAGTTTTAGAAATTCCATATGATGTTATTAAGGAGGCAGTAGCTACTTTTACAGGTGCTGCTGGTCGTATGGAGATTATGGGTAAAGTTGATAATAAGACTGTTATGGTTGATTATGCTCATAATCCAGCAGGTGTTGGAACTACTTTACATGAAGTTAGTAAACTTTATGATGATGTGGCTGTTGTTATTACAGTTAGTTCAGAATCTGGTCATGAAGGAGATTTAGATATTTTAGATGCTGCACTTGGAAATGTAAAATATATTATTCCTTCTTCTTATGCTTCTAATATTGCTTCTAAGGACTTAATTGAAGCTTCAAAAGCTGATGATTACTCTGGTGATTATAGTTATGATGAACTTAAAAATATTTTTGTTTTCCCAGAGGAAGCCCCTGATAAATCAGCTAAGGTAGGTACTGCAGGTACTGATGCAAAAGGAGTCATGATTGGTTTTAAAACAGCTTTAAAAACTGATGTGGATTTAATAATTTGTATTGGTGAAGCAGCTTTTAAATTTGATAATCAATTAAAAGATTTTTGTAAATAATCAATTAAAGAGTTTTGTAAAAATCATTAATTTTAATTATTAATTTATTAATTTTATATGGGTTTTAATAGTTTACTTGGAAACTATTATTTTTTTACTTTTTTTAAGTTTTTATTTTTAATTTTTTATAATTTTTATTTTTTTAAAATATTTTTTAATATACTTTAACTATGTATTACTTTTCTTATGCTCTTTGTTAAATGTTTAAATAATATACTAATCATATATAGATTATATGGTTAGTTATATAGATCACCCTTTAATTCCAAAGGATAAAGTTGAGGCAAGAATTTACCAACAGGTTTTAGCAGCTAATGTTTTGACTAAAGGTAATTCTATGATTGTTGCTCCGACTGCTTTAGGTAAGACTATTATAGCAGTGTTAGTAGCTGCTGAAAGGTTAAAAAATGAAAAGGGTTCTAAAATACTTATTTTATCTCCAAGTAAACCATTAGCTATTCAACATGAGGAGAGTTTTAAGGAATTTTTAAATGTACCTTGTGCTTCTATTACAGGGTCTGTTAAGATTAGTGATAGGGAGAAACGTTGGGTAGAGTCTCAGGTTATATCTGCTACTCCTCAGACTATTGAATCAGATTTATTAAATGGACGATATACTCTTGAAAATGTATCTTTGATTGTTTTTGATGAATGTCACCATGGTGTTGGTGCTTATTCTTATGTTTATCTTGCTTCAAGATATGTTAAAGAATGTCAGAAACATCTTATTTTGGCTTTAACTGCTTCTCCTGGTTCTGATAGGGCAAAGATTAAGGAAGTTTGTGATAATTTATTTATTCAGGATGTAGTTGTTAAGAGTGAAGAGGATCCTGATGTGAAACCTTATTTTAATCCAATTAAAATAGATTGGGTGAAAATTGACCTTGATAAAGAACTTGAAGAGATTCGTGATTTACTTAATAAAGCTTTAAAAGTTCGTCTTAAAGGTTTAAAACAGATGGGTGTTATTAATACTATTTCTGTAAATAAAAGGGATGTTTTACAAGCAAGGGGAAAAATTCAAAATAGGATTGCTCGTTCTGTAAATCCTCCTAAAGATTGTTATAGGGCAATGTCAATTATTACAGCTGTGATTAATGTTCAGCATGCTCTTGAACTTCTTGAAACTCAAGGTGTAAGTCCTTTTAATCGTTATATTGAAAGATTAAGAAAGAAAACTACTCGTGCTGCTAAGAATCTTAGATTAGACCCTAACTTTTCAAAAGCTACAGCTTTAGCTATGAAAGCAGAAGAAAAGGGATTAGAACATCCTAAACTTAATAAACTCACAGAACTTCTTAAAAAAGAGTTAGGTGCTGAGGATAAAGAACAAACAAGATTAAGTTCTCTTAGGACTGGTGCAGAGGGAGATAAGAATAAAGATACTCCTAAAATTATTGTATTTACTCAATTTAGAGATACTTTAGATATTATTCACCAAAAATGTGAGAGAGAAGGAATTAAAAGTGTTAAGTTTTATGGCCAAGGAACTCGTGATGGTGAGAAAGGATTAACTCAGAAAAAACAAAGAGAGATTATTAAATCCTTTAAAACAGGTAATTATGATGTTTTACTTTCAACAAGTGTAGCAGAAGAAGGTATTGATATTCCAGCTGTTGACCTTGTTATTTTATATGAACCAGTTCCTTCAGAAGTACGTATGATTCAAAGAAGAGGAAGAACAGGACGTAAATCTACTGGTCGTATGAAAGTTTTAATTACAAAAGGAACAAGAGATGAAGCTTATTACTGGTCAAGTGTTAATAAAGAACGTAAAATGAAAAGACAACTTGAAACTAAAGCAGCTATTGAAGGTTTAGAATTAAATGCTGCTGATAGAATTGAAAGTGAGCGTTCTGTTAAAACATTAGGTAAAAAAGAGAGTATTATTCATGAAAAAGAATCATCAGTATCTATTGAAGAAAATGTTTCAGATTTAGAAGATAATTTAGAAGAAGAAACAACAAGTGAAAATAATTATTCTGAATATTCAGATGAAGAAATTAAAGAAGGTTTAGAAGTTAATGCTGTTTCTATGAAAGATGAAATTGCTAAATCTGATAAAATTATTGTTTATGCAGATTCAAGAGAAGGTAATTCAAAAGTCTTAAGAGCTTTAGATACAATTGGTGTTGATATTAAGATTAAAGCTATGACTGTTGCTGATTACCAGATTACCGAAGAAGTAGCTATTGAAAGAAAAACTGCAAAAGACTTTGTTGATTCAATTGTTGATAAAAGATTATTTAAACAAGCAAGAATGATGATGGAAGAGTTTAAAAAACCTATCATGATTCTTGAAGGAGACGATTTCTACTCTGGATTCATAAATCCTGATGCAATTAGAGGATCTATTGCTTCAATTGCCCTTGATTTTGGAATCAGTATCATCCCAACAAGAAACCAAGAAGACACAGCAGCCATGATTAAAAGAATAGCTATTCGTGAGCAAAAAGGTGAAAAAAGAAGCATTTCCATCAGAACAGAGAAAAAACCCCAAAACTTATGGGAACAACAACTCTTTATTATTGAATCTTTACCAAATATAGGTCCTGTAAATGCTAAAAACCTCCTATCACACTTTGGTTCTGTAGAAGCAATCATAAATGCTGATGAAAAACAGCTCCAAGAAGTTGAAGGAATAGGTAAAAAAACTTCACAAAATATTAGAAAAGTAATTGAAAGTAAATATTTACAATTTAACACAGATAAAAGTCAAAGTAAGTTATAATAATTTACAATTTAACACAGATAAAAGTCAAAGTAAGTTATAATATAACTATTTCTTAAATTATTAATAGTATAAAAATTATAAATAA
>JAKSUE010000091.1 GCA_024409165.1 archaeon | reverse complement strand
TTTTTGGCAATGCTCTTTAATTTTTATAGTTAACTTTATTAATACTAAAAATTATAATTATAATTAACTCAATTATAATTTATATTTTATCAAATATTATTTAATGTTTAAAAAAAATTATTATTTTGAGTATAAATTGCTGGAGGTGTTGATGATAAATAGTAAGGGTATTCGTGTTAGTTTTATATTGTTTATATTAACTTTGATTTTAATTGGACTTACTACTGTCAGTGCTACTGATTGTGATATGGTTGTATCTGATTCAAATTTGAATGATAATGTAAGTGATATTTTGGATATGGGTTCTTCTCATATAATTCATATTACAGAAGAGAATTATTCTGATTATTTTGATTCAAATGGTAATTTAAACAATTCTTTAGTGTTAGTTAATGATACTATTGATTTATCTGGTAATTTTAATAATAAGTCTTTTATATTCAATATGCCTTTAAAAATTACAAGTATTAATAAAGATGCATATTTATATAACTGTCAAGTAGCTTTTATAAATGTTACAAGTGGTTTAGGCGATTCTGAAGTTTCTAACTTAAATATGGATTCAACTGTTCCACAGAAAATTCTTATATTGGTTGAAAATTCTGAAAATGTTTCGGTTTTAAATAATATTCTCACTTCTTCTGCTTATCATTCTTATCCTGTTGCTCTTGAAACTTCTAATTATATACTTGTATTGAATAATACTATTAAAACTATGGTTTCTAATAGGGAAGAATTAAATTCAGGTAATGTACATTTAAATGAAGAAGTTTCTGATAATAGTAGTTGGCAACATTCAGGTATTACATTAAGAGGATCTCATCACAATCTTATTGAAGGTAATGATATTACAGTTGAAGATTCATATGGGATATACTTCTGTTATCCTCTTTCTAATTACAATAATGTTTTAAATAATACTATTAGGTGTTCAATTAACCATCCTTCATTTTGGGCTTATGGTATTTACATAACTGGTAGTAATAATTCTATTTCTAAGAACACTATTAGTGGTATGTATAGAGGGATTTCTGTAACAAAATCTGATAATATTATTAGTGGAAATAAAATTTATAATATTACTGGGGTTGATTTATCAAATCCTGAGATTAAAGGGGGAGATTATGCAATTTATAGTTCTACAAATACTATAATTACAAATAACTCTATTTATAATTCTAATGTATTTAAAGCAGGAATTCTTGTAAGTGCTAATTGTGAGGTTTATGGAAATTATATTGAGATTACAACTAACCAAAGTGGTATTAAAATAGGTGGGGAAGAAGGAGGATCTGATTCAAGAATTTATAATAATACTGTTAATTTCCTTTCTGGATTTGGTATTCTTGTAGATGGATATCCTGAAAATGTTTATATTGGATTTAACAATTTATCTTCAAATTATTGCTTAGTCTCAGATATAAGTGGTTTAGGAAAAGGTCAAGGTATAGGTATTTATATTAAATATCAATCTAGATTTAAGAGACCTTACAACTTAACTGTAGAATTTAATGACATAGTAACTTCTTATAATATTGCTATTGATATGTCTCAATCTTCCCTCGATTTATGGTATTGTAAAAATAATGAAGTTTATGGAAAAGTTATTCTTTATCCTAATTCAACTGGATATGTTCCTACTGAAAGAAAAGGAAGTACTTATTATATAACTCCTAGTAATTTTAATAAGTTTTTTGATTCAGATGGAGGGTTATCTAATATTGTTGGAGATTATGATACTTTAATTTTTACAGGTGATTTTGCACCAAAATCTCATAAATTAATTCTATCAAAATTAGTTAATATTGTAGGAAATAATGGAAGATTTATTAATACAACATTTTGTGTTTATGCTCCTGGGTGTACTATTAAAAATATTACTATAGAAAATAATGGTACAATGAATTGTAATCTTTGGGGTATTTATGTCAATGAGGCAAATAATGTTACAATAATTGGAAATAATATTTCAGTTTGGGATAGGAATACTTCTTATGCAATTTATTTATGTGATTCTATAGGAAGTACTATCTCCAACAATAACCTTAAAGCACAAGGTGATGAGCTTACTTTTACTCTCTTATCCTATGAGATTTATGACTGTTTGTTTGAAAATAATAATATAACTGCTATTGGAACAGGTATTTTACATCCTTATATTGAAACTATTTGTTTTGATGGTGTACATTCAATTTCTGAACTTTCTAAGACTTATGGAGTTATTTTTGATTCTTCATCAAACAATAAGTTTATCCATAATGATATTAATGTAACTTCACTTGTTAAAGGCTTCCAAGTTCCTTATAATCCTTCTGTTAATATTCTCATTGGTTTATATCTTTATTATGACTCTGATTATAATAACATAAGTAATAATAATGTATGGGTTGAAGGTCACGATCCTTTCCTTTATGGAATAGGTTGTTCTGGAGATGATACAAGTAAATCAGTTACTACTGCAGATTATAATATCTTTAAAGATAATAATGTTACAGTTAAAGGGGATTATTTCTCTACTGGACTTATTCTTAGACATAATTCTATTAATACATTAGTTGATAATAATTATATAAATCTTAATGCAATTAACTATACTTATGGTATTACATTAGAACTTTCTGGGTTTAGTAAAGTTGTTAATAATAAAATGAATAACTCTGCTCATGGAAATTATGGTATTGAACTTTATTCTTCATGGAGTAATAATATTGGTGGCAATACTATTTATTCTGATGCAAGTTTCACAGAATCTGTGGGAGCTTATGGTTCTTCCGGGAACAATTTTACTAATAATGTTATGATTTCATTAGGGGATTCTTTATTTAATCCTGCTCAAGGCCCTGAGCATCCTGATGCTGTTAATCTTAAGAATGTGGCTATGTGGTTTGATAGTCGTTCATCTGGAAATCGTATAGAAGGTAATTTAATTTATACTGATGCACCTTATGGGGTTGAATTTGCTGGAGGGTCTACTGGAAATTATGTTGGAAATAATAACATTTATGCTGGGAGTTCTTATGGTGATGGTGCAATTTTAGATAATGTTGGTGGAAATACTGTTTCTAATAATAAAGGTCAAATTTTTAATGGGACTATAAATGCTGGTGGAAGTATGGTTGCAAATGGAAGTTCTAATTATCAAAATGATGCTATTCTTTCTGATGATTCGGATGTGAATGGTGCAAGTGGTAATGGGGCAGTAGATTATGGTCTTGTAGCTAATGCATTATCTTCTGCAGGTATTGGTTCTGGTGATGTTGCTTCTGCTAGTGCTAATGCTTATGAATTAAATCAAGCATCTATGGGGGCTAAAAGTGGAAATTCTCAATATGTTGTGCCTTTAATTATATTGTTTATCATTGCTTTATTCTGTTATAGTTTCTTAAGTGAAAGAAAAGAGGAATAGCTTATTATTAAAATTATCTGTTTAGATTATTTTAGCTATTTAAACTTTTAAATAGCTATTTTTCTTTTTTATATACTTTTTATAAATGTCTTATTTTTTAAATTTTATTTGATATTTTATCAAAAATATTTAAATATTAGTTCTAATAAATATTAATTTGTTAAATTATACTTTAGCAATTAGGTATGATTATTTTATAAATATTTTATTAATTAAGTTATTTTTTTATTATGGTGATTAAATGGATTTAGGAAGTAGTGCTGCTAATGCAGTATATCAGAATTCAAGTACAAGTTTATTATCTGAGGGTTTTAATTTTGATATAAGTGGTATCTTAACTGATGCATTAAATATTGTATCTCAATCTTTAAAGATACCAGTAATTATAATTTTATTATTGTTTGCAATCTTTGCTGTAATTACTTTAGGAAGGCTTTTATCACAATTTATTTCTCGTAAGAAAGTACCTGTTAAATTAATCAAAGAAATGATTTATGATATCTCTTGCTCTGAGAGTGTTGATAATATTAAGAATATTGTAAATAATGCATCTATTGAAAAGTCTCAAAAAATTGTTTTATGTGAAATTGCAGATTCAAAATCTTTAGGTAAAAAGTCAAGAGAAGCATTAGCACGTAAATTAATTGAAGATGAAGAGGATAAAATTGAAAGAGATTTACAAAGAACAGATATTGTAACTCGTATTGGTCCTACTATTGGGTTAATGGGTACTTTAATTCCTATGGGTCCAGGTCTTGCTGCTTTAGGTAGTGGTGATGTTACAACTCTTGCAGCAGCTATTATTGTAGCATTTGATACTACTGTTATTGGTATTGGTGCAGGTGCTGTCGCATACTTTGCTTCTAAAATAAGACGTAGATGGTATGAACAATATTTATCTAATTTAGATGCTTTATCTGATGCTATTTTAGATAGATTAGATGATAACTAGACTTTTGGTGATATTATGGCTCGTCGAAAGTGTAGAAGAAGATTTGCTTCAACTGAAGAAGATCCTATGGCAGGTACTGCAAACCTTGTAGATGCGATGCTTGTTATTGCTGTAGGTTTACTTGTGTTTTTAATTATATCTTGGAATATGCAGGGTGTAGTTATGGATCAAGCAAATCCACAAACCAGTGAAGTAGAACAAGGTGAACAATTAAATGATACTCCTGATGTAAGTGAATCATCTGGACAAGGTTATACTGAAATGGGTACAGTTTATAAAGACCCTAAAACTGGTAAACTTATTATGGTTGAGGAAACTTGACGATTCTTTATTTTAAGTATTCTTTACATACTTTTCTATTTTTTATTTTTATTTTGTTAATTATTTTCTCTTTTTATTTTTTTATCTTTTTATTTTATTTTATTTTTATAATATTATTTATACTATAAAAAATAAATATAATTATGTAATTTAATGGCAAGCCGAAGACAGTTGCTGGTTTTTTAACTAGGGAAACTCCGCACATCATAATAGACTGTAAAGTTGAAAGACTTATGCTGAGAAGTATGACTCTGGAGCAGAAACGACACGTCTTTTAATGGATGACAATGATGTTTAACTGATGGACATTAAAAGGATCGGTGAAACGGCCAATCTACAGGATGCAAGAACAAAGATGCCAATAATCTCTATAGTAGGCAAAGTAGTTCGCTAAGATGAATACTGTATAAAACAGAATGTGGGTTACTCTCGGCAGGTCATTAAATTTTGATGGGGTTACCTTTTTTAGGTTATTACTTTTATTATTACTTTATTGTTATTTTTATTTTAAAAAGTTTTGGAGGAATACTATGGCAATTTGTCAAAAATGTGGATATGATAATCCAGATGATTTTAGATTTTGTGGAAAATGTGGTGTAAAACTTTATGAACCTGCTATTTATTGTCCTAAATGTGGTAAAGTCTTTGAAGATTTAAATTATTGTGGAGTTTGTGGTGCAAAATTAGTAACTGAATATGAATATGAACAGATAATTAACGGCACTTACCATAGTTCTGAAACTAAAGACTCTATAAAAAAAGATATTGATGAGTTAGAAGATGTAGCTAAGGAGTATTATAATAAAGCAGCTAAAAATATTGATGATATGATTGATGAGGTCATTGATGATATGGATCCTGAGACCAGAGATGCTATAAGAGAAGATTTAGATATGTATGAAGAATCTGCTAAAAATCATTATGATAAAGCTGCTAAGACTATCGATGGTGTAATTGAGGATAAGATTGACCCTGAGACTAGAGAGATTATAAAATCTGATATTGATAAATATGAATCTGCAGCTAAAGATTATTATAATAAAGCTTCTGAAAGTATTGATGAAGTATTAGAAATGACTCCTAAAGAAATTGCAGTAAGTTTAGCTAAGAAAAAAGTCAAAAAAGATGTAGCAAAAGCTGAAGAATCTGCTAAAAATCGTTATAATAAGGCTGAGGAGTCTGCTAAAGAGTATTATAACAAAGCTGTTGAACATTATGAAAATAAACAAGAATAAATTTATTTTTTAAGTCTATAAATTTTTATAGACTTCTATTTTTTATTATTTTTTCAATTATCTTTTAGGTTTCATATTTATTTTTCATATTTTTAGGTTTTATATTTATTTTTTATATTA
>JAKSUE010000090.1 GCA_024409165.1 archaeon | reverse complement strand
AACCTTTAAACAAAAGAAAGCATACATTATATTATTTTGTTAATGCCTAAAAAAATACTAAACAATTGGCATTAACAAAACCTCCCTTATAATTCTCCTATAATTCTAATAAAGAAACTATTTTTTGTTAAATTTATTTAATATAGGTTCTAATTTATTTACATCAACTTTATAGTTCCCTACACGATTTTTCTTAAAATCTAAATAAGTTTTAATTGAGTCTAAGTAGAGTTTATAATAAGATAATCTGACTTTTTCAGTTTCTACATTTTTCAACCTACCTTTTGTTAATTTATTTCCTAACTCTTCAATTACTTCAATAAGTTTTAAATGTAAAACACTATCTAAATCAACCTCGTCAACAAATTCACCAGTACCAATATATGCTGGTTCTCCAAATACATCTGTATCATCAATCTGAAACGGCCTCCCTTTATAAATACCTTTATAATTAGGATTTTCCTCTCGTAATTCTCTTTCTTCCGTAAAAACATCATACAAATTATTATTGCTCATTTAATATTCCCCCATTATTATTATATTATATAAAAAATAATTTAATAATCATCTTATATGTACTTTATGAACCTTTTATAAACTACTTACAAAATATACAAAATAAAACCATACCGCCTTTAAAAAAAGAGTCTGTAAAATTTTATAGGCTTATTTGTTTTTAATTTTTTTTACAGTTGAAATTTCACTTCGATGAAAATTCGTTCTAATTTTTCTTTAAATTTAATATAAATGATTTAAAAATAGTAAATTACTTAAATAAGTGAGGACAAATAATAATTTATGACCAAACAAATCGTATCTGTCCTCAATAGTAATATAGACTTTATACAACTTAAACTTTACGATTTTTCTGACGAAAAAATTGATCAAGAAAAAATCATTTCAGAAAGACTCCATAAAAACCCAAAAATAGAAAATACAAATCAGAAACTATTTTTAGATGAAAATAATACTTTCAAATATGATAATCCAATTTGTCCAGTTTGCGGGAGCCATAAAATAATCAAAAAAGGCACAATAAAGAAAAACAAACAAAATATAAATGGAAAAACTACAGAATTCAAAGAACAGCAATATCAATGCAAAAAATGTGGAAAAAAAATTTGGAATATCTAACTCCATTAATTGGTAAAAATAAACAATTTTTACAAGAAATAAAAGATAAAATTCCTGAAATAATGAAAATTGGTTATCAATCACTTCGTAAAATAAGTAAATACTTTGAAATATTCCTTGGAATTCGAATATCTCATCCAACAATCAAGAACTGGTCAAACAAAAATCACGAAGAAACAATCAACAATGAAAAATTTGAATATTCTGGCTATTATTTATATGATGAGCAATTTTTAAGACTTAATACTGTCAGACACTACAGATTAACATTATATGATGCAATACTCAATATTCCAGTCTCAGAACGAATTGTACGCTGCAGAATACCGAAAAATACTAAAAAATTTATTCTCGATTCAACGAAAAATAAACCATTTATTTGCTTGACAACTGATTTATTTCCAATGTATCGTAATGTAGCAGATGAAATAGGAGTAAAACATCAACTATGCACATTTCATTTATTTCAAACAATAAATCATAAATTAAAAGTCTACTGTAGACGAAACAAGATTAATGGAAAAGCTAAAGATCATATTTCGAGTATTATACACCAAAATAAAGATGAGATGATATTATGAAATGGAAATATAAAACATTAATGTTATTAACATTACTAATATTCTGTATTGGTGGTGTTTGTGCAGCAGATAATAATACTACTGATATTAATACTATTTGTTCTAATAAGACCATACTGGGATTGAAATTTATTTTGGGGCTTATTTTCCAATGGTAAATAAAGCTTCTACGGTCTTCATTGGCTAATCTAAGACATCGGTTAAAAATCATCATCATATTTACCACCTCAATTTTAAACCAAGAACCACTAATTTAAACAGTACGATAACATAAGTATTGTTTTAATTAATCATTTATTTTATTTATTTTTAATTGACTGTTCTAAAATTATATTCTTCGTGGTTTGGTGATATATGAAAAGTACGAAAAAAAAACATGGCAAAAGGTGGCAAAATATAACAAAAAATATTAAAAGGGGGTATGTAAGTGGTATGATTGGAAGTGCAACAATGTGTAGTAGCAACACAAGATGACTATGACAACTACAATACATGAGTGTGGAATTAATGAAAAAAAGACAACATGATGTAATGTCAAGCATTTTATTATGTCCATGTAATGAGATGTTATTAACAGGTTTGGTTCGAGTTGGATACTACTGGTTTGCTTTGTTTGAGTCTTTTTTTATTGTGGATTTTTTTTTAATTGATTTAAGTATTTTAGGCTGTTCATGGGGTTGATTAAGAGTAAAAATGGTATATTTTTATATGCCTAAAAAATTTCTGGGAGCTAAAATCCCACAAAATAAAATAGTAAATTTTTGTAGGAATCAGTATAAATGATATAACATCTGTTTATGAAAAATGATTTTTGTATATCTTTCTTATTGAAAATTCCTTTTTTTAAACTGTAAAAATTAAACTTGGGTTTCCGATTTTTTATCCCGTTTATATCGTGGTAATTTTATGGGGGGAGGGCATATTAGTGGTTTTTATGTTATAAAATAATGACTTTATTTATGTATGTGCAACAGAACCAGATAATACTACTAATATCAATTTAACAGATAATCAATATAGAAAATGGTTTAAATAATATAATATCAACTTGTAATGATTTAAAAGAGATAAAGATAAACTAAATTTTGACATTAAACGGTATTATCTGTCAACAATTTTATAATTAATAAAAATATATAAAGATATATTGTTTCACTTGAATAATAATAAATATTATTAAAGGAATATATTATTATATAATAATATCAGATACTTGTATTTGTATGGGTAGCAAAATGAAGGATTAATAATTCAATAAAAGAAAAATTATTGAAAGACAAATTAAGATTTTATTTAGGAGGGAAATTATAATGGTTACAAGAGTAAATGTGAACCCTGTTATGATTAAATGGGCTAGAGAAGATGCAGGTTTAACATTTGAAGATTTACCTGCAACCTTAAAAAATGCTGAAAAATGGGAAAAAGGTGAATTAAGACCAACCTGGGCAGATTTAAGGAATTTAGCAAGAAAATATAAAAGACCTTCCTATTTTTATTTTCTTTCAAGTCCTCCTAAAGAAACAGTAGATTTTATAGAATTTCGTTCGGATGATAAAATAGAAGATTTTAGTCCTGAATTAAGATTAGAAATTAGAAAAGCTAAATCTAGAAGAAATGCTTATATTAAGATTCATGAAGATATGGGTTTATCTTTTCCAAATTTTGGAAATAAAGTTTCTTCTGAAAAAAATTATATTAAATTGGGGAAGTATATTAGGAATTATTTAGATGTAAGTTTTGAGACTCAACAAAAATGGATATATAATGATAATGGAAATAGAGATAGTTCTCATAATAGTTTTTTAAATCATTGGAAAGAAATATGTTTTAATCTAGGAATTTTGGTATTTGAAACTAAAGATGTTCCAGAATCTGAAATGAGTGGTTGTTCAATTTATTATGATTATTGTCCAATAATTTTACTTAATGGTAAAAATTATCATAACAGAAGAATTTTTACTTTAATGCATGAATTAGCTCATTTAATACAAGGACATAGTACAATATGTGATATTGATAAATATAATAAAAAAGAAACATTCTGTAATAAAGTAGCTGCTGAAATTTTAATGCCTTGTGATACATTTAATGATATTCCATTATTTAATAAGAGTAATGGAAAGTTAAAAGTTGCAATTTTATCTAGTATTTATGGAGTTAGTAAACAGAGCATTGTTTATAAATTAAATGATTCTAATATAATAAGTAATGAATCAAGGGATGTATGGATTAAAAAATTGGAAGAAGGTAATAAAATAAAAAGAGAAAAAGACCAAAAAAATAAAAAAAATAGTTCTCCTCACATCTCTACTGTGATAATTAAAAAGAAGCAAGATGGAACTCCTTACACTAGATTAATATTAGATGCTTATGATAATGAAGTGATTACTGCTACTCAAGCTATGAGATATTTAGATGTTTCTTTAGATACTATTAAAAGCCTAGATTTGGATATAAAAGGGGAGTAAATCATGCAGTATGTATTTGATACAAATATTTTAATTAATATGTATGATAATTATTTCCCTAATGTTTTTGATATTGTTTGGAATAAAGTTGAAGAGTTAATTGATGATGGAGTTATGGTTTCTATTTCTGAAGTAAAATTAGAGTTAAAATCTGAATCCATAAAAAATCATTGGTTGACTATTGAGTCTAAATGTAATGAAACATTATTTAAAGAATTGATTAATGGAGAGGAGGAGTGTATTCCATTAATCGAATCATTACCGATTTATAAAGAAGAATTTAAACGAAATAAAACAGTTTCTTCACTTGAAAAAGAGTGGGGTAATTATGCTACTGTTGTTGCAGATCCGTGGCTTATTGCATACGCATGGAAACATAATGCTATAGTTGTTACTAATGAAAAACCAACTAAAAAACATAATATTCCTCATGTTTGTGATGAATTAGATGTGGGACATATTAATTTAAAAGAATTTTTTGAGAGGAATAATATCAAATTTTAAAATATTATTTATCCATCTATTTTTTTATTAAAGAATCTTTATTCTAAATCCGATTTTTTAATATTTAATCTTATAATTTTTTTTGGTGGTTTGATAAAAATTGATTTTTAGAGATTTTAATCCAGCGGTTCATGATATTTATAAAGTAGCTGAGTTAAGTTATGATGTTGATTATAGAACTTTTAATCATGTTTTTAAATCAAAAGAAGAAGGTGTAGAAGCTATTAAAGAGAGATTAATCTTTGATTTTGCTGAAGGCATTGATGAAAATGATTTATTCTACGTTTTTTTTGATGATGAAGATAGAGAAGAAAAGGAAATTATTGGAATGTTTAATGGTGGAAAAGGAGTAAAATATTCTTATTTAAAAGAAATTCTATTTTTATTTAAGAATCTTAAATTTAGTCAAGCTTTAGCTCTTTCTAAAGTCTCTTTTATGGATTATTTTGTTTTAGTTAATGTAGAAGATGATGATTTTTATATTGGTGAATTAGCTATTTGTTCTAATCAAAGAGGAAAAGGTTATGGAAAAGAAGCTTTAGATCAATTAACTCAACTTGGAAAAGATTTGAATTGTAAAAGAGTAATTTTAGATGTTGATTTCAGAAATGATAAAGCATATAAACTATATCATTCTAAAGGATTCAGAGTATTTAATAAAAAATCATTAAACTTTCTAAGTAAAAAAAAGAGAGAAATGAAACACATGGAATTAAAATTTTTAAAATAAATTATATATTATTTTTTTTAACTATTTATGTCGACCATTTATAATTAATAAAAAAACACTATTAAACGTAACAAATCGCAACACTATAAATTCTGTATATTATATACGGAAATTAAACCGCCACAAAATAAAACATTATCCGCAACACTAAACGTAACAAGTGTTACAAAAAGTTTCCGTATTTTTTTCAATTAAGATCCAGATTTAGAGTTTGAAACTGAAATATTCACATTTTTATCTTCTAAATCATCATCGATATCTATCCCATATCCTCCAATATCTATATCTATAATGCCATTATCAGTTGAATTGCTTTCTTCTGATATAAAAATAGTATTATCAATCATCAAATTAACGAGACAACCTACAATAATAAAAGATAATGCTATTAAAATTAATCTATAATCTATTTTTCTCATTATTAAAAAAAAACTCCTTATTTATCTAATTTTAATCTTAAATTTAACCTTATCCAGTCTTCTCTGCCTAAAAAGTATTTACACATTATTTAACGGGAAAAAAAGAGGAAATATGTATTTAATTTTTTCAGTATATAAAAAAATAGGATTTTATATTTTATTGAGTCTTAAAGAAAAAATAAAAAATAAAAAAAATTATTTCTTATCATTATTTTTATATATGGAATAATATTATATAATCTTATTTATAGAGCCTATCAACCA
>JAKSUE010000009.1 GCA_024409165.1 archaeon | reverse complement strand
CATCCAATAATCATAAAAGGAGATTTCATCACAGAAGATGGTCCTAAAATGTTAGTAAGTACATGGATTACATCATATGAAATGTTAGATCCTGGAAAAGTAATTATTATGGATGAAATAAATCAAATAATTTATGAAAAATACAATAAACCAAGTTCTAAAAAAGTAGATAGAAGAAATGATCGTAAAGAGCAAATAGCGATTAATCAAGAAAATTAAAATAAAAAAATTAAAAAAAATTAAAACTATGTAGGAGTTACAAAATGTTATCAGATTTACAAAAAGAAATAATTGCTTTAAAAGAAGAAAAAAATGCAATTATTCTTGCTCATAATTATCAAAGTAAAGAAATTCAAGAAGTAGCTGATTTTCTTGGAGATTCATTAGAATTATGTATTAAAGCTAAAGAAATTGAAGATAAAGATATTGTTGTCTTCTGTGGTGTTGACTTTATGGCAGAAACTGCAAAAGTCTTAAATCCAGATAAAAAAATCATAATTCCTGATGAAACAGCAGAATGTCCAATGGCACACATGCTCAGTGGAGAACAAGTAATTGAAGCAAAAGAAAAGTATCCTGATGCTGCTGTATGTTTATATGTTAACAGTTTAGGAGAAGCAAAAGCAGAAGCAGATATCCTCTGTACCTCTGGAAATGCATTAAAAATAGTAAATAGCATCAAAGAAGATACAATCCTCTTTGGACCAGATACTAACCTTGGAGACTTTGTAAGAGAACAAACAGATAAAGAAATCATCCCAATTCCAGGAGACGGTCACTGTTATGTTCACAAAAAGTTCACAGAAGAAGATGTATCTGCAGCAAGAGAAAAATATCCAAATGCAGAAATCATAATCCACCCAGAAGCAGATAAAAAAATACAAGACTTAGCTGATGCTGCACTCAGTACAGGTGGAATGTTATCATACATCAGAAACAGCAATAAAAATGAGTTTGTTATTGGAACTGAAATTGATATGATTAATAGATTAAAAGCAGAAATCCCAGATAAAACTTATTATCCATTAATAAAAGAAGCAGTCTGTGAAACTATGAAATATCACACACTTGAAAAATTAAGAGATTGTCTTAAAAACGAATCTCCAGAAATCATAGTTCCTAAAGACATTGCAGAAAAATCATTATCTGCTGTAGAAAGAATGCTCGAAGCATCTAAATAAAAATAAAAATAAAATAAAAATAAAATATTGAAATATTTATTTCATATCTTCTAAAAAGCTTGATAAGAAATAAGTCATTTCAATTTCTTCTCTTTTTATAAAATCATCAATATTAAATTTAGCATCATCAGATCCAAATGGGAAAAACTTCTTAGAATAGAAAATATTCAATAATAAATCTCCATTTTCAATAATAGTATCTCCTTCTAAATTATCATTTAAATAATTTAATGAATCTGCATCTAAATCAGATGCCCTATAAGTTACATAATGCATATCATCATCTGTAACACCATAATCTTCAACTTTAACTATCATATAATCACCATAAATATTTTTAATAATATTTCAAATAATATTTAAATAATATTTTAAAACATAAATAACAATAAATAAGGATTATTTAATCTTCAAATTCACTTAAAAACTCTCTAACTTCATCTTCTACTTTTTCAAGCTCAGCAGTACCTAAATGACCAAATTCAGAATCATAAATAATTAATTTATTGTTTTTAATCAATTTAGATAAAGGAATTGCATCTAAATTAGGTGGGAAATATTGGTCTTGATTAATAGCTATAATTAATACTTTAGCTGTAACCTTAGCCATATCCTCAGTTAAATCATAATCTAAGAAACAATTATTACTATAAATCATATCATTAATGTCACCTTCAAGATTCTCAAGGGCAAACTCTTCCATACCTTCAACAAGTTCTTCTGTAGTAACACCCCATCTATAATATTCTCTTGAAAATCCAAAAGTATACATAGCATGACTTGCAAGTCTCATACTCCTACGTAAAGACTCAGAAATAGGAGTTTCATAAAATCCATCATTATAATCAGGATCAGACTCTAAAATAGTGTTCATAACATAAGATAATGCAAAATTATGGCCACCAACTTTATGACTACTTACCATAGGTACTGCAAAATCAATAGAATCTGGATACATAGAAGCCCAAGCTAAAACCTCAAAACCACCCATAGAAGTTCCGAAAACACCTTTAACTTTAGTTAAACCAAATTTCTCTTGAACAAATCTATACAAAAAGTTAACCATATCATAAACATCATAATCAGGAAAATCACCCATTAAACCAGTAGCAGAAGGTGAAGCAGAACCTGGATGACCAAGAGCAGTAGGAGAAATTATAAAAAACTTATCAGTATCAAAAATCATACCAGAACCAACAATCTCCTCTTTACGACTAATAGAAGAATAATCACTACCAGAACCATGGAAATAAACCAAAGCATTAGAAATAAGCCCATCTTCATCATATTTTGGAGTTCCTAAAGTCATATATTCAACAGTAGCTTCTTCCAACACATCTCCATTATTAAATTTAAAATCCTTTAAAGTAAAATACTCTGCTTCAGGAGGAATATATTCTTCTTCATCAACATCCTCACTAAAACTCTCTTTTCTTACCATAAATAAACCTCCATAGATAATTAAAAACGAAAAAATAAAAACTAAAAAATAAAAAATTACCAGAACACTTGAAAAATAAAAACTAACTAAAAACTAAAAAAATAAAAACATTTATAAATAAAACTTAACTAAATACTTACAAATGGAGGTAAATATGAAAACTAAATATATAATTATTATCTGTGCAATTGCTATTTTTTGTTGTTTGATTGTAACAGTGATTTCCACAATCAACTCAGACTATGATGATAATTTAAATGAAATCAATTTAACAGATGAATACGATTCAGATATACATTATACAATCACTGAAGATACAGAAAAAACTCCTAAACATCATGAACCATACAAAAGAGACTCAGACAGAGTTTATATAAGTGAAGATGAGTATTATGATACTTATGATTATGGAGATAATTATGAAATTGATAATTATTTAGAATCTGAAGGTGGATTTTATTATTAAGTTATCTATTATTTTAATAATTAATAATACTGATAATAATACTGATAATGATTAATAAATTAATTAAATTTATAAAACTTAAAATCAAATATTAATAAGATGATTACTAATACTCAAAAATATAAAATATTAGAAAATCCTAATTATGAAGAAGCTTACGACCTTATTGAAGAAGGTCTTCGTAAAAAAGCCATGATTACAATATTTGCATGTTGTAAAGTTAGTTATGAAGGTCGTGCATTAAGTGAACTTGGTTTTGGAGAAAGAATAATTATGATGAAACCTGATGGATGCTTTTTAATTCATCAAGATAATAAAGTAGATCCTGTAAACTGGCAACCACCTAAATCAAGACCAAGATTAATAATTAAAAATGAAACTCTTTTCTTAGAAAGTCATAGAAAAACTCCAAGAGAAAGACTTGAAGTTGAAATTAGAAAAACTCATTTTGCAAGTTATTCCTGTGTAGAAGACTATGAAGAGCTTGAAATTGCAGGATATGAAAAAGATATGGGTGATATGATTATGGAACGCCCCCATATCATAGAAGAAGGTTTCAAACCAACTGCAAGAGAATACAGTACAGAACATGGTTTTATTGATATTCTTGGAAAAGACAGCGATGGAAATCTAATGATTTTAGAGTTAAAATGTAGAAAAGCTGGAGTTAATGCAGTAAAACAAATTAGAAGGTATTTAACTGATTTTGAAAATAAAACTAATGCAGAAATCAAAAATGATACTGAAAAACAGAAAATCCGTGGATTACTTGTTGCTCCATCAATAGGAGAAGATGCAAAAGAACTTCTTGAAGAAGAAGGTATTGAATTTGTAGCTGTAGAACCTCCAAAAGAACTTAAAAAAGATAAAAAAGTCACTTTAGATGCATTTGGATAAACAAAATAAACCAATAAACAATAAACCAATCATTATCAAAATCCAATGAAAAATAATATAGAAGGCAAATTATGGATTTAATATCAACTTTATTAATAGCTATTGCTCTTGCAATGGATGCATTTAGTGTTTCCTTATCAAAAGGATTCTCACTTAAAAATATTAAAAAAAGCCAAATTTTATGGTTTGCAATATTCTTTGGTGGATTCCAAGCAATTATGCCACTTATTGGATGGCTTGCAGGAACACAATTAGAAGTTATTGTTAGTGCAATTGCTCCATGGATTGCATTCATATTACTTGCATTAATTGGAGCAAATATGATAAGAGAAAGTTTATCAGAAGATGAAGAAAACACCGAAGAAGATAAATTTTCATTCAAAGAACTCACATTACTTGCAATAGCTACAAGTATTGATGCATTTGCAGTAGGAGTAACCTATGCAGTCCTAAAAACCCCAATTTTAATCCCAATCATCATAATTGGAGTTGTAGCATTCTTATTCACAATAGCTGGAATTTTAATTGGAAAAAAAGTAGGAGATTATTTTGGATCCAAAATGGAAATCATTGGAGGAATTATCCTCATATTACTTGGTATAAAAATCCTCTTAGAAGGTTTAGGAATATTAGTTTTATTCTAATTACCGCTTAACTCTTTTAATCTTTTAATCTCTTCAATATGATATTTTTGAGTAAATTCATTAGCTGGTTTTGAAACTAACATATGTCCATCATATTCTAATTTATAAATTAAAAATTCTTCAGAGTTTAAATCAATAAATTCTGAATTTTCTTTTAATTCAATATTATTTAACTCTTTGGTAATTAATTCAAACTCTTTTTTCTCAAGTTCAACTGCTTCATCAAGACTCATTTTACCGACTTCTGGATTTAATTGCATAGCTAAAGCAACCATTCCATTAACAGTATTAGAACCAATTTCAAATTCAGAAGCTCTAATATGTTCCATATTTTTAGACATATGTTCTTTAGTTACATTAGTTACAGGGAGTTCCCTTGAAGTTCCAAGAATATTTATTTTATAATCATTTTCCCAATCCCCAACTTTATAAATAGCATAATTAATATTAGTAACACTAATAGATTCATAAGCACACATAATAATCACATAATAATTTATTTTTATAAAATTTAAACAAAATTTAAATTTTAACATTATTTAATTTACAATACTGATTAAATACAAATAAATTCAATTAAATGCGATTTAATATAATCAAATTATTTTAATAGTATTTAAATATAAGATTATATATAAACATTAATGTATATCAACTAAAAGGAGTTAATAATTTGGTAAAATATTGTCAAAAATGTGGAAATCCGAGTTATGATGGTGCTACAATTTGTGGTAACTGTGGTGCTCAACTCCCTCCAAAATCTGATTTTAACTCACAACCTCCTAATTCTGGAGAAGAAGTAGTTGAAAAGAAATCAGAATTTAATTTCTCAAAAGGTGTTGATGAATTAAAAAGTTTATCTAAAAAAAGAAAAGAATATAAACGTGAACATCCATCAAAACCGACCATTACCAAAATAGAAACATTTAAAGCATCTAAAAAACCTGCTTTAAGTGAAGAAGATAAAAGAGAAAGATTAATCCAATCTACTTACTCAAGTGGTGGTGTAGTTGGTTTTAAAGAGAAATCCAGAGGAAGTAAAGACCCTGCTAGAAAATTCCAAAACAATACTCAACAAAGAAGAGCAGTTCCTCAAAATAGAAACAAAACTAGACAAAATAGACAAACTATACAAACTAGAAATAGACAAGACAATCATAACGAATTAGAATTCCCAAATTTTAATGGATTCAACTTTAATAAAAAAACTATAGCTCTTATAGCTGTTGTAGTTATAATTTTAATTGCAATTGTAGGAGTTAGTGTCATGAGTATGACTAATACAAATAGTGATGCTGAAACTTTATATTTCTCAGATGATGATTTAGGATTCTATTATCCTGAAACCTGGAGTAAATACGAAGATTCTAATGGTGGAACTAACGGAGAAATTGCTTTTAAAACTCAAGATAAAGTCTTAATTGGATATACAAAAGTTGCCAATAGCGAACTCACATTAGATATAATTACATCCAGAATCAATGCAACTGCACAATCTTTAGGTGGTAGTATTGTAGAAATCAATAACATAACTATTGATGGAAAAAATGCAACCGACATTATAACCAGCAGTATTGATCGCGGATATTCAAGATATATTTCTATCATCCACGAAGGAGTATACTACAGCTTTGTCATAAATAACGGACAAACAAGTAATCCTGATGATATGAATTCCTTAAAAGCAACAGATATCCAAAACATGATACTTAGTATTAAATTCACCGATAAAACCACCGGAGAAAATACTCAAGTATAATCATAAAATCAAATATTAAAATAGTTTAGAAATTCATTTTCTAACTATTATTTTCTTTTTATAGACATAATTTAATAACAATAGCAACAAATAAAACAAATAACAACTAATTTTACTAATTTTACTACTTTTACTTATTTTAGGAACCTGATAAAAATGAAAACAATGAAAATAGCTCTTTGTCAAATGGAAGTAATTGATAATAAAACAGCAAACATCGAAAAAGCAATCAAAATGATAAAAGATGCTAAAAAACAAAACGCAGATTTAGCTATCCTCCCTGAAATGTTCAACTGCCCATATGAAAATGAAAAATTCATAGAATATGCTGAAATTTTAGATAAAAGTGAAACATTAAACAAAATATCAAAAATAGCTAAAGAAGAAAACATATATGTTTTAGCTGGCTCAATTCCTGAAAAAGTAATTAATGAAAATAAAAAGAATAGTGAAAATAATAAACATAATGAGAATAATGAGAATAATAATGAAAAAATCTACAATACATCATGTTTATTTGATAATAATGGAAATTTAATAGGAAAACACAGAAAAGTCCATCTTTTTGACATTGATGTTGAAGGTAAAATAACATTTAAAGAATCAGATACATTAAGTCCTGGTGAAAAAATAACTACGATACATACATCTAACTTTGGAAAAATAGGTATTGGTATTTGTTATGACATTAGATTCATAGAACAATCAAGAATTATGGCACTTGAAGGTGCAAACATATTAATTTTCCCAGGAGCATTTAATTTAACAACAGGTCCTGCACATTGGGAATTATTGTTTAGATCAAGAGCATTAGATAATCAAGTTTTCACAATAGGTGTTGCACCTGCACTAAATAAAAATGCAAATTATAATTCATATGGACATTCAATTATAGTAAATCCTTGGGGAGAAGTCGTAGCTCAAGCAGATTATGATGAATGTATAATTGTCCAAGATATTAATTTAGATGAAATAGCTAAAATTAGAAGTGAAATTCCAGTTTTAAAAAATAGAAGAACTGACCTTTATGAAATTAAAAAATAATAAAAAAATTAAAATAAAAAATAAAAATTTAATAAAAATAATAAAATAAAAAGAAATAAAATAAAAATGACTAAATTAAGTCATTTTATCTAATCTTTTTTCAAACCATGCTTCTTTTCCAGGTTTAGCTTCTGATAAAACTTCAATAGCTGTTTTTAAGACTCTTATTTCATTATCGTAGTCATTTTGTTTACGATAAAGAATAGCTAAACGTTTGTAAGGAGCATCTTTTTCTGATTTTTCTTTTACGTGGACTTCATAAGCTTTGATAGCTGCTTCAATATCAACAGCTTCCATTTCTTTAATTTGACTCATTTGTTGAGCTCTGGAAGCTACTTTTCTTTTTCCACCTTTCATGATTTTTTCTGCTTTTTTAATAGCTTTGTTACATGATTTTTTGAATCTATCATCACTTTCTTTACGTCTTGCTTCTTTGATTAATGCTATGGATTCTTCTGTAGCTAAATCACCTAATGCTTGGACAGTTTCAGAACGAACACCCCAATCTACATCTTCTAAACCTTTTGCAATTATATCAATTTTACTAGCTGCATTAAGTTCTCCTAATGCTCTAACAGCTATTTTTCTAACACCAAAATCTTCATCTTCAACTGCATCTGCAAAATATTCAATAGATTTAGGATTGTTTGCTCTTTTTAAAGCAAAAGCAATGAAACGTTTATTTGAACCAGATTCTTTAACAAAGTTTTCAATTAATTTATCAACAGCAGAATCACCAATTTCTCCTAAAATATCTGCTGCAGCAAATCTTATAACACTTTTTTCATCTTTACAAGCTTCAATTAAAGGTTCAATAATACTATCATCTTTAACATTTTCTAAATTTTTAAGAGCTTCTTTTCTAACACTTACATCTTCATCTTTAAGCATAGAAATAGCTTCATCTATACCGACCATAAAAATCCTCCATAATTTGAATTATATAATAAAAATAATAAAATAGTAATAATTAAATTATACTAAATTATATTAAATTATATTAATGGTATAATATTTATTTAAACTATTATTTATAGACTGAATATAAATTACTAAAAATTATTTGATATAACTAAACCAAACAACAAAAAACAAAAACTGATACTATGATTACTAAACAAACTAAAACATATACTAAAAAGCAGATTTATAAGAATTTGCATCCATATGTTAGAGAATGGTTTGAGAATAGTTTTGAGGATTTTACTCCTGCTCAAAAACAAGCTATTCCAGAGATTCATAAAGGAAATAATGTTTTAGTTTCATCTCCAACAGGATCTGGTAAGACTTTAACTGCTTTTTTATCTGTAATTAATGAACTTACAGAACTTGCAGATAAAAATGAGCTTGAAGATAAGGTTTATTGTATTTATATATCTCCTCTTAAGGCATTGGATAATGATATTGAACAAAATCTTAAGAAACCTCTTGAAGAGATAGAAGCAATAGCTAAAAAACATAAGGAATCTTGTGGAGGTAAATTCAAAAAGAATGAAAAAGCATTAGACATACGTCAAGCTGTTCGTACAGGAGATACAAGTCAATATGAACGTAATAAAATGCTTAAGAAAACTCCACATATTTTGATTACAACCCCTGAAACATTAGCTATTTTACTTGTAGCTCCTAAATTTAGAGAGAAATTATCTAAAGTGAAATATGTGATTGTTGATGAGATTCATTCATTAGCTGAAAATAAACGTGGAGTACATTTAAGTTTATCTCTTGAGAGATTACAACATCTTATTGGAGGATTTGTTAGAATAGGATTATCTGCAACTGTTTCTCCTCTTGAAGAAGTAGCTAAATTTTTAGTTGGATATGAATATGGAACTCTTCGTGATTGTAAATTAATTGATATTAACTACCTTAAAGAACTTGATATAGAAGTTTTATCTCCCGTAGATGATATTGTAATTGCTGAAAGTGAAGATACAAGAGTAGCTACTTATGATTTAGTAGATGAACTTACAAGTAAACATAAAACAACATTAATATTTACAAATACTCGTAGTGCAACTGAAAGATTTGTTTATAACCTTAAAAAGTTATATCCAGAGCATTTTAATGACAATAATATTATGGCTCACCACTCTTCTTTATCAAAAGAAGTGAGATTAAAAGCTGAAAATAAATTAAAAGAAGGTAAATTAAAAGCAGTTGTTTCATCAACATCTCTTGAATTAGGAATAGATATTGGTTATGTTGACCTTGTAATTCTTATTAATTCTCCAAAGTCTGTTTCAAGAGCATTACAAAGAATTGGAAGAAGTGGGCACAAACTTCATGAAAAATCAAAAGGTAGAATTATTGTTACAGATAGAGATGAACTTGTAGAATGTGCTGTTCTTTTAAAAAATGCCAAAGAAGGTAAAATTGATAATATTCGAATCCCGAGAAATTGTTTAGATGTTCTTTCACAACATATCTATGGAATGGCAATTGAAAATCCATGGGATATTGATTATGCTTATGATGTAATTAGAAAAAGTTACTGTTTTAAAGATCTGAATAAAGATGATTATGAAGATGTTTTAAGTTATATGGCTGGAGAATGGGCTGAACTTGAAGAAAGATATGTTTATGCTAAAATCTGGATAGATTATAAAGAAAAAACCTTTGGAAAAAGAGGAAAACTTGCAAGAATGTTATATTCAACAAATATTGGAACTATTCCAGACCATTCATCAGTTCTTGTAAAATGTGATGGTGAAGTAATAGGTAAAGTTGAAGAAGACTTTATGGAAAAACTCAAAAAAGGAGATAGTTTTGTTTTAGGAGGTATAACCTACCGTTATAATTATAGTAGAGGTATGACAATTAATGTATCTCCAGCATCAGGACCTCCAACAATCCCATCATGGTATTCAGAGCAGCTCCCACTTGCATTTGAACTTGCAGTAGATATTCAAAGATTTAGATACATATTAGACAGTAAATTCCAATACAACAGGTCAAAAGAAGAAATAATAAATTTCCTTCATGAATACCTCTACATTGATGATTATGCTGCAAACTCTATTTATGAATACTTCAAAGAACAATATGAATATGCTCAAATCCCAAGTAAACAAAAATTAGTTATTGAATACTACACAGGATTTGGAGGACGTAAATTCGTTGTTTTCCATAGTTTATTTGGAAGAAAAGTAAATGATGCTTTAGCAAGAGCAATAGCATATATTGCATCTGAAAGAAATAAAAGAAACATAACAATCTCAATCACAGATAATGGATTCTATTTAAGCTCAGATGGAACAATAGGAGCTTATGAAGCATTTAAAAAATTAACTCCTCAAAACTTTGAAAATGTATTAATCCATTCATTAGATAAAACAGAAACTCTTGCAACAAGATTCAGACACTGTGCGGGAAGATCTCTTATGACCCTAAGACGCTATAAAGGTCATGAAAAAACAGTAGGTCGTCAACAAGTCAGAGGAAAAATCCTACTTAAATTCATACAAGACATGGACAATAATTTCCCAATACTTAAAGAATCAAGAAGAGAAGTAACAGAAGATTACATGGACATTAAAAATGCAAAAAGAGTCTTACAATGGATTTACGATGGTGAAATGGAAGTTAAAAGAATCAACACAATAATCCCAACACCATTTGCATTTAATCTTGTATCTCAAGGTTATCTTGATGTTCTAAGTCAAAATGACAGAGCAGAATTCACAAAAAGAATGCATAAAGCAGTTTTAGACCAAATAAAAGAAAAATTAAATGAAGAATTTTATTATTAAATAAAAAATAATTACAATTTAATTAATTAAGTAATTAATTATAAAAATTACTTATAAAAATTTATAATCATTAAAATATAATTAATATTAAGGTGAGAAAATGAAAACATTAGTAGTTTACTATTCAAGAACCCAAAACACTGAAAAAGTAGCTAAATTAATTAAAGAAGAACTCAATGCAGATATTGAAGAAATAAAACCAGTAAAAGGCTATGGAGGACCAATAGGATATGCAAGAGGGGGTGTTGAATCTTCAAGAGGAAAAACTCCAAAATTAGAAAAAACAACTAAAGACCCATCTGATTATGATTTAACAATAATTGGAACTCCAGTATGGGCATTCACAATGGCAAGCCCCGTATTAACTTATTTAAGAGAAAATAAAGATAAATTTAATGATGTTGCTTTCTTCACAACAGCTGGAAGTAGTGGAATGGAATCTACTTTAGAAAATATGGAAAAAGAGAGTAAAACTCCATTAAAAACTGTATATCTTACAAAAATAGATATGCCAAATTATGAAATTAAAACTAAAGAATTTACAAATTCTTTAAAATAATACAAACAATTTAATAATATATCAATATATAATAATACAAACAATTTAATAATATAACTAATATTAACTATCTTATACAAAAAGGTGAAAAAATGGCAAAATGGAGCGCAGTTATTATTGGATTCATTTTATGTATGATTGTAAAAGTATGTCTTAGTTCCTATGAATTTATTGGATTACTCTTAATAGGATTATTTGTAGGATATATTGCTAAAGAAGGTGTTTTGGGAGGATTATGGAATGCAGCTCTTGCAGGAGCATTTGGAACAATTGTTGCATCTATCATTTTTGTGATTATAGCTACAAGTGGAGCAACATTCCTCGGTGGAATCTTTGGAGGTCTTGCGGGATTTACAATATCTGGACTTACAAGTATCCTTGCAATTATTTATGACATAATTAAATACATTTTAATCATGGGACTTGCAGGAGCTGTTGGTGGAGCAATAGCTAACAATGTCAATCCTCAAAATCGCCATTAAATATGGTAAATTAACAATAAATAAGAATTAAACCGAATTATATATAAACTAAATAAATATATAATTATAATTAGACATGTATTTATTAAATTAAAATGAATTAGACATCATTAAGGTGATTAAATGGTTGAGGTAGATAAAGGTAAAATTAATAAATCAAAATCTAAAAAAAATAAAAAATTACCTGATATAGATTTAAAATCATTAATTATTGGGGCAGTTGTATTCCTATTTTTCCCAGTTGTAGCTTATAATAAAGGATTAGATTTATTCACAATGTTTGCTGCAATAGGGCCATTATACATAGGATATCGTGCAAAAACTAAACTTAAAGCAGCGATTTTAGGATTCATAGCTGCAATACCTTTACTTTATGCAGCAACTATGGGTGCTCTTGGACCAATTGGTGCAGGAGTTACAACTGTAAGTCAATTTAATGAAATACTTATAGGAATATGTATCTTCATTTTAGGATTAGGTGCATTAATTTCAGTTCTTGGAGCATACTTATATCAAAGTAGATCAAAAGCAAGAGCAGAATATGAAGCTAAAAAAGGAGAAAGCACTAAAAATAAACCTATTAAAGATAAAAAAGAAAAACCTAAAAAGAAAAAACTTGAAGATACAGGTAGTGTAAGTCAAAACATTGTAAATATGTTTAAACCAAGAAGATAAATATAACAAACATTATATTCAGTTTAGTTAATTAATTTTTAATTTGATTATTAATTATAATAAACTGAATAATTCTATTTTTTTAAAATTTTTAATAATTAATTATAATTAAAA
>JAKSUE010000089.1 GCA_024409165.1 archaeon | reverse complement strand
GTGTAAAAAAATTAACTAAAAATAAAAAAATAATAATAAAAAATAGTAAAAAAATAGTAAAAAAGTAGTAAAAATAGATAAATTAAATATTTAATTTAACAATAACTTTAGTCAAAGAATTACCTTTAGGACAATCCTCAAATTTACCTAAATTCTCAATAAAAGTACATTTATCTCCTGAATTTATCCCTTCAGCAAAACAAAGTTCTCTAAAATCACAGTCTAAATCATCACATTCAAAGTTTTCAAAATTAAAATTAGATCCTTCAAACACTTTAGATTGAGTACAAATGATTGTTTCAGCTTCTTCAACAATAACCACATTAACCTTACCTTCATTATGTAAAGCACATTTTTGTTCAACATCACGAACTTCAACAATCTTATATTTATGACCCTTTTCAAGAGAACCAATACAAGATGATTTAACTCTACAACTTTCACATTCTTCTGCAGGCCCATAAAATACAAATTCATTTCCTTCTTTTGCTAAATCCTTACCTATCAAAGTTATCATAATATCACCCCATATCACATTAATAAAATATAATTAATTAAATTAATTAATAATTTGATTAATAATTTAATTAAAAACTTAACTATTTAAAGTTAAGCAAATTTAAGTTATAACTTCCGAATAATTTAATTAAAAACTTAACCATTTAAAGTTAACTAAATTTAAGTTATAACTTCCGTTTTAACTGCCAACTCAATAGCTGCTTCCTCACTAATTCCATTATCTCCCAAAATAGTATATCTCTCAGGACGGATAGAATGTGCCATGACTAAAGCCTGAATAAGCTCATCCTCACTAACACCTAATTCTTTAACATTAGTAGGTGCCTTTACAGCTTTTAAAGCAGACTGAATAAATCTCCAATCTCCACCATGTAAATGCATCATCATAATAGTTCCCACACCACATTGCTCACCATGCAAAGCAGGTTTTTTAGCAATCCTATCTAAAGCATGAGAAAACAAATGTTCAGAACCACTTGCAGGTCTACTTGATCCTGCAATACTAATTGACATTCCACTACTAAATAATGCCTTAGTAACAGCCCTTGCACTTTCCTCTAAACCCTCTTTAATACTATCAGAAGATTTAATTATCATCTTTGCAGTAAGTTCAGATAACGCAGCAGCAGATTCACTAAACTTCTCATTTCTTAATCTATGTGCCAATCTCCAATCCTTAATAGCAGTATAATTTGATACAATATCAGCACAACCAGAAGATAAAAATTTAAACGGAGCATTTTTAATAATATTTGTATCAGCCACAACAGCTAAAGGAGATTGTGCCTTATATGAAATTGAACCACCCTCATTCTTAATAGAAGACATAGGTGAAATAATACCATCGTGAGAAGCAGTAGTTGGAACAGAAATAAAGTCAATATTAGCATTAGTAGAAGCCAATTTAGCTACATCAATAATCTTACCTCCACCAACACCTAACACAACAGAAGCATTACCAATCACATCACAAACTTTATCAACAGACTCAATTGAAGCCTCACTAACCATAACAGAATCCACAGAAAAATCAGCACTCTCCAATGAATCCACAACATCCTTACCAGCAATACCAAAAGTATGATTCCCACTTACAACAATAGCCTCATCATATAAATGTAAACCCTTACAAATATCCCCAATATTACTCAAAACATCAGGTCCGATATGCACCTCTCTTGGCATTTGAATTATTCTTGACATAAAAAACTCCTTAAATCATTATCTTATATAATAACTATATTTATATTTTTTATTAATAAAATAACTTTTGATTTAATTTTAAAAAAATAAAAAAAGTTTATCACATAAATTAGGATTTGTCATCCTAAGGAGGTTATGAAAATTAAAACAAAAAATAAGGGTAAATTATTATTTATCACCCTAACTTTTTTCTATTTTTTACTAGTTTTTTAGTGATAAATTTTTGTTTATCTTCCTAAATAAAAAAGTGAAAAATTAGGACACCTCTACCATATGTTATAATTATTGTCTTTAAAAACTTTAAAAAATAAGAGAAATAAATACATAAAATAAGAAAAAGAAGAAAAAATAAATAGAGTTTAAATAAATTAAATGAGAATATTACGAAACTTAATAAATATGAATGAGACTATTTATATTTATTAATTTTAAATTACTAGAATGATAAATGTATTAGAGAGTTTTTCCAAGACATCTCACTTATAATATCTTAAACTGCTCTTCTATACAAATTACCTATGTCAATAGCAATAAACTGACTTAATTTATTCACTTGGTCTGGACTTAATTCCTTCAATTTGTCGGGACTTAAATTATTTAAAAGGTTTACCTTATCATTATTATTAGAAGTAGTTTCTTTAACCTCATTAACAGTACCTTTATTAATATTTGCATCATTAGCAACTTTAGCAGTTGCAACAACTTCTGCAGTAACCTTAAGCATATTTTTCCCACTTTCAGTAACAGGATTAACTATATTCTGCCCATTTTCAGCAGCAGCTACAACACTTATAGAACTTAAACCAACTACTAAAACAAATAAAACAAATACTGTGATAATTTTTTTATTCATTTTTAACCTCCAATATTATATAAATTAAATTTAGTTAAATTATATAAATTAAACTTTAGTTAAATTATATAAAATCTAATTAATAAATCTTATTAAAAATTTTAATAATTATAATTTAAAAGTTTAAATAAATTCGTTAAATTAAAATATTATGAAAATATTAGGATGATAAATAATAATTTATATACCCAACAATAGTTCACCAGTAAACTATTAAAATAAGTAAAATAAGCTTTAATAAGAAAAATAGAGAAAGAATAATTAAAAAAAATTAAAGATAATTTATAGAATTATTGATTAAATAAATAATAACCTACTATTTATGAGACTCAATAATCTTATTAAGAACACTATGTCTAATTTCTGCATTCTTAATTATTCCAAAACTAACCATAGATTCATCCTTAAGGAAAAGATAAATACTCTGTTTATAATCCATTTCATCCCATGGAATAACTGTATTGAAATCAAATCTTGGAAGATCTATTTCAAAACCTTCATCAACTAAAGTAAGTACTCCTTTTCTATCAACAAGTTGTTTATTCTTCTCTCCAGCTATAACTTCTAAACCACTTAAACAAGAACATACAACTAATTCTTCACCTTCAGATTCATTTTTATCTGCTAATTGAATAGTAATAACAGTTTTAAAACCACTTTTAAGTTCTTCCATAAATTTAGCTTCTTTGTCTTCATTAGTTTTTTTACTGAATAAGCCCATAATATAGCTCCACAATAAAATATATGAAATAATCAATTACTAAATTTTATCATAATTAATTGAAAAATAAAATAAAATAAATGAATAAATAAAAATAAAAAAATAAAAAATAATGATTTTAACTTGGATTAATATGGATTACTACATATTCACAAGGATTTGCATTCTTTAAAGGCCAACCCCAACCTGTAAAACCAGATGAAGTGATATGAGTCATGTTTCCAAATTTATATTCTCCATAATTTAAGATTCCTACTAAATCATAGATTATATTCATTGGGAATATTTGGCCTCCATGAGTATGTCCTGAAACTTGTAAATCAGCACCATATTTTGCATTTTCTTCATATTCTTTAGGTTGATGGTCTGCAACAATGATGAATTTAGATAAGTTAGTGCCATTTAATAGCTGTGCAGAACTTAATCTTGGATAATTAGAAAATCCTTTATCATTTCTACCAATTAATATAATGTTATTTAACTCTTTTTTATCATCAGATAAAATTGTAATATTATTGCTTCTGATTGTATCATTTAAGTCTTTTTCTGTGAAACTATCATTATCACTACTTAATGCTCTTGAGGATATATCATGATTACCATAAATATAATAAGTACCATAAGTTGAATTAATCTTACTAATTTCTCTAAAAAGCTCTTTCATACTGGATTTACTCGTAGAATCATCAACCATATCTCCACCCAGAATAACAATATCTGGTTTTAATTTATTCATATCTAAAATTGCATTTTTTAAAAGATTAGTGTCTTGTATTGTATCATAATGAGTATCACTAATAAAAAGGACAGTATAAGATTCATTTACTTTATCAGAAGCTATTTCATAGTCTGTTTCTTGAATATGATTTATTCCATAAAGTCCACTAATTATAAGAATTAAAAATATAAAAATTGCAAGAATTCCCGATTTATTTAACTTTGAAATAAAATTTAAAGCATCTAAATTAACTTTTTTATTAATAAATTCAACTATCAAATTTATAATATCTGAAATTACAGATGAAAGTACAAAATAAATTGCAAGTATGCTTGATAAAGAAAAAATATTCAAACAAGATATAAAAAATACAATCGCCACAATCCATTTAATAGGTTTTTTATAATTATTTACATTATAAAAAGACAAAAAAGTCTCCATTTTCTTAAAAACATAAGTTCCTATTATTAAACCAACTAAACATCCTAATCCAATCATAAAACCAATAGCCAGGATGTTTGCTTTTGCAAAGGAAAATAAACTAATTAAATCCATAATCTCACATATAAGTTAAAAATATTTTTTATTAATAATTAATGAGTTACTCCCATAATAAGGAATCTTTTTGAAAATAACAATAATCCTGGAGTTAATATAAATAAAACTACTAAATCCCATAGTATAAAAATACCATCTGCACCACTAAAACCTAAAAGATGAAGGAATAAGAAACTAACAAAGTCTAAAATAAACCAAATCACAATAATTCTTAAAAGACCTATACTCTGGAATACAATCTTAATCTCTGTAAAATTAAAAGCAGATTTAAAATTACCCTCATTAATAGCTAAATTAATTAAAGCAATGTTTAAAATAATAATTAAAAATCCACCAATAAATGAATTAATATTATTTAACAATATTGCAATAAAATCATTAGTTATGTTATTAGCACAATAATTAATAAAAACTTGAACTACAACCATAATAATTGAATAAAAAAGCATTACAAGAAAATCCTTAATACCATGATGAAAAATTTCTTTATAATTAAAAATAGAAGGAGGTTTATTATTACCCTCAAGAGAATATTCAAAAATCATAAAAGAGTATCCACATTCATAAATAGCTAAAATAATAGCAATTACAAAAATTAAAATAAAAATTAATGGAAAACTAATAATCTCTCCAATAAATTCCTCAATAACTTCAATTGCTAATAAAAAAACACCTAAAAATAATAAAGAAAAAGGTTTAGAAAATGCAAAATTAATTGCATCAACAGTTAATTCCTTAAAAGATTTATGATTCTTTTTAGTCCCTAATATATTATCTTTAATAATTGTATTATCCATAATTTAACCCTTTTAATGATAATTTGAATTATATAATTGTATACATAAATATTTATCGTATTAAAAAAGGATATTAATAAAAAAATTAGAAAAAAATATTAAAAAAAGAAATAAAGCAAGAAAACAACAAATTAAAAATAAAAAATTAGAAAAAATTAATAAAACCAATCATTAACATGAAAAATTATAGAAACCTATATAAAGGTTAGTTATATATTAATTTATAAGTGCATATTTGGGAGGTATGAATATGGATGCAGGTGAACTCTGTGTAGGAATTGTTATGGCATTTCTTGTCATATGTTTTATTTCAATGTTTTAATTTTTAATAATTAAAATTAAACTAATAAAATATTTTTTAAAATTAAAAAATCGTGGAATAACTATTCAAAAGGAGGCAAATTATGTCAGATGAATGTTGTTTAAATTGTAGATACTGGGAAGAATATCATCCCGCTCCAGGATATATTGATGGAATGATTTGTGCAAAAGGAAGAGGCCATACAGCACCTGATGATTGGTGTGAAGACTGTTATGAACTTATTTACACAAATGCAATTCAAATGGGTGGAGGAATTACCTACTTTGAAAGATCATCAAGATTAAAACATTACCAACATTGGTTGGAAGATAGATAAATTTTATTTATCTTTTAATTTACTTTTAATTTACTAATTTTACTAATTTTACTTATTTTACTTTTATATCATTTTAAAATTTATTTTTTAAAT
>JAKSUE010000088.1 GCA_024409165.1 archaeon | reverse complement strand
CTGAATTCTCTTCTTAAAAATCTTAGATCCACAAATTTCACAATCATCAAATGGATAATCATCAGAATATTCCTTTTTACAACCTTCACACACTTTTTTCCAATTATAAATTCCTTTAATTCCTTCTGTTATAATACTATCATAAGGAATATTCATTATTTTTAAAACATTTTGCATAGAATAATCATCAGTTAAAACTTTAATATTATCATGAGATGACTTAATATCTAATGCTAAAGCAAGTAATTTCTTATCTGGTTCGGATAATCTTAAACTATCACCAGATTTAGAAATTATTTCATCAAGTTCTTTAATAAATTTATCTTCTGGATTTTTAATAATTATTTTACCTTCTTCTATAGCTTGATCTAATCTTAATTTAGAAGATAAATCTTTAACTTCCTCAGTAATCTCAGATACTGTAAAATTAAATGAATTAACAGGTTCAAAGCCATTAATGAATGCAGAAGCATCTAAAATATAATAAAGATTATTCATAATTATATTATTTAAATTAGGATTAATATATTTATTGTAAAAATAGTTAAAAAAAGATAAAAAAATAAAAAAAGGAAAAAGAATAAAAAATAATTAAAAAGAATAAAAAATAATTAAAAAGAATAAAAAATAGTAATTTAAAAAAGTTATTCAAAGAATTCACTAACAGAAATTAAAGGTTCGAGTGTGATTCCTTCTTTTTCAAAGGATTCTAAAGCTCCTTCTTCCCTATCAACTACAACAAAAGCTCTTTTTACAATTCCTCCATTGTCTTGAATAGCTTTAATTGCTTTAAGGAGGGAACCTCCAGTTGTTGTAACATCTTCTACAACAATTACATTATCATTTTCATTGAGTTCTCCTTCAATTAATTTAGAAGTACCATAACCTTTTTTCTCTTTTCTAATCATTAAAAGAGGGATCTTAGATTCTAAAGAAACTGCAGTAGCTATTGGAACAGCCCCAAGAGCAGGACCTGCAACTTTATCTATGCCTTCTTCTTTAATTTTATCAGTGATTAATTTAGCAATAGTGGATAAAATTTCAGGATTTGTAATTGCTTTTTTCATATTAACATAGTAATTACTTTTTTTACCTGAAGCTAAAGTGAATTCACCTTCTTCAAAAACATGATTTTCTTTTAAAATTTTAATTAAATATTCCTTAGACATGTAATCACAATAATCAAACAAATAATCAAATAAATAATCAAATAATAATTATTAGAGCCAAATTATACATAATTTATATTTAGCATATCTATTATAATCTAGATTTTAACTCAATGATTTCATCTTCAAATTTATCAAGATTTAATTCTCCATCTTTATCATAAACAGAATCATCTTCAGAGTTATAAGATTCTTTTAGAATAATTTTTTCTCCAATACGAGCAATAAGGTCCCATGGAATAACAAGTTCTCCTTTTTTAATATTTAAAGATTCTTGAATTCCTTTATTTGCAACTATTAATGAAAGTTCCTTACCATTTTCAAGATTTATATCTACATCAACAACTTTACCAGCAAGTGATACATCATAATTTAAAACTTCTTTACCGATTAATTCTTTAGATACTCTCATAATAACACCTTTAAAATGACATGTTAATGAAATAAAGATTTTTTAAATGATTAAAAACCATAAATAAAATATAAAATATAAACTATACAATTATAATAAAATAAAATAAAAATTATTAAAAAATATAAAAAATGATAAAGAGATTAAATTACTTAATCTCCTTTATTCCAATTAATTAAACCATAAACAACACAAAGAATTGTGGAGATAACTAAAAGGAGGTAACCTCCCCAAATCCATGGATCTTCAATACCTAAAACCATCATCAATATCACCTAATCTTTGTTATCATTTATACCTTCAAATGCATAATCAATGAATTTTTTATCCATTGGTTTAGTAAGTAAACTTACAACAACAGTTACAATAGCTGAAATTGGAACTGCTACACACATTACATCCATAGAACACCATGGCATTGTTGGAATTAACATTGATTTACCAAGAAGGAATTGACAAATTCCAAGACCAACAGCAGTCTTTTTATAGATGAATACAAGTAAGAATAAACTTACAATGGTTCCAGAGAGAATACCTGCAATAGCTCCAGGTTTTGTGGTTCTTTTCCAGAATAATGCTGCAACAAATACAGGTAAGAATGCAGCTGCACAAAGTCCCATGAATAAGGAAGTTCCAAGAGCTACAATTCCTCCAGGTAAAACTAAACCTAAGACTAATGCTAAAATAACACCAATTAAAATACCTATTTTAGTAACAGGAACTGAAGATTTATTGATTTCTTCATCATTATCAGATTTAAAACCATTTTCCATGGTTCTTTTTACTTTTCTTGATTTAATTGCTTCATATAAATCATGACCTAATGCAGAACCTTGAGTGTGGAATTGTGCACTTAAAGTAGACATTGCAGCAGCAAGTAAAGAGAGTAAGAAAACATAAACAAACCATTCAGGTAATGCTAATGAAATAAATGTAGGGATAATTGAGTCAATGTTTCCTCCAACATAGTCAATAGCTACTTGTCCAAAGTTATTAAAGAAGAATACATTAGATAAGGAACCTACAATATAAGCAGAACCAGTGATTACTCCAATAAATAAAGCTCCAATTAAGAGAGATCTGTTAAGTTCTTTATCAGAATCAACAGTCATGAATCTAACAGCTAATTGAGGTTGTGCTAATGCACCTACACCTACACCTAACATCATTGTAGAAACAAGACTCCACCACATAGTACTATTAAATGTTGGGAATGATGTCCAACCAGTACCACCATCAGCAGCAAGACTTGCCGGATAATGAGGTGCTAAAGCTGTTAAAGCAGAATGTGCTTCTGTAACTCCACCTAAAGTCCAATAAACAAATACAAGTAAGAAAACCATACCAATGAACATAATTGTTCCTTGTAAAGCATCAGTATACATAACTCCTTTAATACCACCGAAGAATACATAAGCACATACAATTACAGCTAAGATTAAAAGAGCAATATTAAAGTTAATAAGTAATGATGACTCCATAAAACGTGCTGCACCAATAAGCACTACAGATGCATAAATTGGCATTGCACAAAATATTAAAGCACCACTAAAATATTGAATAAATTTACTATCAAATCTACGACCTAAAAACTCAGGGAAAGTCATTGAATTAAATTTAACTCCCATACGACGAGTTCTTTTACCAAAGAATACAAATGCTATAAACATACCAACAAGAATGTTCAAGAATGCTAACCATAATATTCCCATACCATAGGTAGCAGCAACTCCACCAAAACCAACAATAGCTGCAGTAGAAATGAACGTAGCACCGTAACTTAAAGCCATAATATAAGGGTGAGTAGATCTTCCAGCAACTAAAAAGTCTTCTGTGGATTTAGTACGTTTCCAAGCATAATATCCTACATAAACTACTAAAATAAAATAAACAATAAAAACTGCAGCTAATATAAAATAATTCATATAAAAACCTCTAAATAATCACAGTAAAATTCTATTATAAGTTTTATTATTAAGCATAACTAAATAATAAAAAATTTATACATAATATATTTTATTAAAGATAATATATAAATATAATCTTTAAAATAGTTTTAAAATGGTTCTCATATGAATTTAAAAAAATATGATTCGAAAAATGAAATTTTGAAAATAAAAATTTAAAAATCTAAAAACTCAAATAAATTATATTAACTAAAAAGAATAAATATTAAATTAGTTTAAAAATGATGATTACTTTATAATTGATATAAATTCTTCTCAGAGGAAATAACATGATTTGGAATGAAGATGCAGAATGTATGAGTAGAGAGAAAAAAGAAGAATTACAGCTTTCTTTACTTAAAAAAGTAGTTAAGACAGCTTATGAAAATGTTCCATTTTATAGAGAAAAATTTGATAATGCTGGATTTAAAGTAGAGGATTTACAGACTTTAGAAGATGTTAGTAAAATCCCATTTACAACTAAAGATGATTTAAGAAAAGCTTATCCTTTTGGCTTATTTGCAGTACCTGAAGATGAAATTGTTGAGATACACAGTACTTCTGGAACTACTGGAACTCCTGTTGTTAGTGGATACACTAAAGGAGATTTAGAAATTTGGGGAGAGTGTGCTGCAAGAGCAATAGCTATGGCTGGTGGAACAAGTAAATCTAAAATCCAGAATTCATATGGATATGGTTTATTTACTGGAGGATTCGGTATTGACCACGGTGCAAAAACTATGGGAGCTACTGTGATTCCAATGTCTTCTGGAAATACAGATAGACAACTTAAAATGATGGAAGATTTCCAAAGTGATATTATCACTTGTACTCCTTCTTATGCAACATATCTTGCCGAATCTCTTGAAAAAAGAGGATATAAACCTGAAGATATTAGTTTAAAAGCAGGAATATTTGGAGCAGAAATGTGGACTGAAGAGATGAGATCTCAACTTGAAGAAAAATTAGGAATTACTGCTCATAATATTTATGGATTAACTGAAATCATGGGTCCAGGTGTTGCTGCGGAATGTATTGAACGTAATGGACAACATATTCAAGATGATCATTTCTATCCAGAAATTATTGACCCTAAAACAGAAGAAGTTTTAGGATTTGGTAAAAAAGGAGAATTAGTTTTAACTAATTTAACAAAAGAAGGAATGCCAATCATCAGATTCAGAACTAAAGATGTAACTGCACTTAGAGAAGAAAAATGTCCTTGTGGAAGAACCACTGTAAGAATGGACAGAGTTACTGGTAGAACTGACGATATGTTAAAAGTCAAAGGTGTAATGTTCTTCCCATCTCAAATCGAAGAAGCATTACTCAGTATTACAGGATTAACTCCTAACTACCAAATACATGTAACAAGACCAAAACATCTTGATGTAATTGAAATTAAAGTTGAAACTTCACCAGAACTATTCTCAGATGAAATGAAAGGTTTAGATGCTCTTGAAGCTAACATAGCTCATACAATCCATAATAAAATTGGTATAAGAGTAAACATAACTTTAGTAGAACCTGAATCATTACCAAGAAGTGAAGGTAAAGCAGTTAGAGTAATTGATGAAAGAAACTTTGATTAAATTAAGATAATAAAACATAATTAAGTAGAAAAAACACGATAGAGGTTAAATTATGGCAATAAAACAAATTTCTGTATTTCTTGAAAATAAAGAAGGAAGAATAAAAAAAGCAGTTGAAACAATTGCAAAAGCGGGAATAAACATTAGGGCTCTTTCAATTGCAGATAACACAAAATATGGAATTTTAAGATTAATTGTTTCAGATAATGAAAAAACAAAAGAAGTTTTAAAAGCAAACCATTTCCTTGTAAAAGAAAATGAAGTAATTGTTATTGGTATTGATGATGAACCAAATGGTTTAAATTCTGCATTAGAACTCTTTGAAAAAGCTAAAATTAACGTAGAATATCTTTATGCATTTGTAAGTTCTAAAACCGATAAAGCAATTGTTGTTGTTAAAATAGAAGATTATGAATCTGGAATAAAATCATTACAAGAAGGTAATGCAGATATTTTAACAGAAGAAGATATAGCTAATTTATAATATTTAAACCTAAATTAGGATAAATTATATGAATTATATACATTTAATAATTTATTCTAATTCATTTTTTTACAAAACAAAAAGTAATAAAAAAGAAAAAATGAAAAAAGAAAAAACTGAAAAAAACAATGAAAATATTATTAAAAAAAGTTAAACATAATGAAAAAATAATTAAAATTCTTGAAGCATACGAGCTATGTCATTTCTTGTATAACCTAATTTAACAAGTAAACTTTTAAGTTTATCATCTTCATCCCATTTAACAGAATTCCAAGATTTAAACTCATTTCTTAAGATAGCATTAATTAATAATTGCATAGTAATATAATCTTCATTATTAATTACCATTAATTTATCTTCAGCAGAAAAATTTCCTTCAGGATCAATTAAAGCAAATTCACCAGTTTCTCTATTTTTTTTAATAATTGCATTATTAATTTTATATTCCATGATTACACCACATAATTATTAGAAATATTGAATAAATATTAACAAATATTG
>JAKSUE010000087.1 GCA_024409165.1 archaeon | reverse complement strand
ATAAGTTCTAACTGAAATCTTATACTTTATAACTTAAAACTTATATAGTATAAGTTATAAATTATAATATATAACTTATAAAAAATAACTTAGAAATAATAATTTTTAACAAATAACTTATCTTTTCTAAGTTATTATTAAAGCGATTATAACTTATTAATTAAATAATGGAGGCTTTTTATGGGCGAAATTGTAGCTGTTATGAATCAAAAAGGTGGTTGTGGTAAAACTACAACTGTTGTTAATTTAGCAGCATCTTTAGTTAAATTAGGTAAAAGAGTTCTTGTAGTAGATATGGATCCCCAAGCTAATGCTACTACCAGTTTTGGAGTTAATAAACTTGATTTAAGAAGAACTGTTTATACTGCTCTTGTTAAAAAATGTAGTGTAGAAAGAGCTACTATTCAAACTAATATTCCTAATTTATTCATTCTTCCAAGTAACATTGATTTAAGTGGTTTAGAAGTTGAATTAAGTAAACAATCTAATTATCATATTGTTTTAAAAGAGTTATTAGACCCTATTAAAGACATTTTTGATTATATTATAATTGATTTACCACCTTCACTTGGTATTATCACTATTAATGCATTAGTTGCTTCTGATAGTGTTCTCATCCCTATTCAAGCTGAATACTTTGCATTAGAAGGATTAGCTGATTTATTAAATACAATTAAATTAGTTGAAAATCGTTTAAGAAGTCCTTCCCCAATCAAAGGTATTCTCCTTACTTTATATGATTCCAGAACACGTTTAGGAAGAGAAGTTTATAAAGAACTTAAAAACTATTTCAAAGACACAGAATATATCTTTAAATCTGTTATTCCAAGAAATGTACGTTTAGCAGAAGCTCCAAGTTTTGGTAAACCATGCTTAGATTATGATGCTGAAAGTAAAGGAGCAAGAGCATATTTAAGTGTAGCTAAAGAATTTGTATCTTTAGAAAAATAATTTCATTATACCCTATTGTATACAATATATACAATATATTAATATATTCAATATATTCAATATACAATATAAAATATATATAAAATTTAAATAAAGAGGATTGGTTATATGGCAAAAAACACTGGTTTAGGTAAAGGTTTGGATTCTTTAATTCCTGATATCTCATTAGAAGAAGATCAAGAAGAAGAAACTATTAGTTTAGAAGATTTATTAAAAAAAGATTCTTCAGATGAAGATAACGAGGATTTAAATGATAATCAGGTTCAAGAAGAAGAAACTGAAGAAGTTCAATTAGAAGAACAAGAAGAACAACAAGAAAATCCAGAAAATCAAGAACAAGAAATTATTGAAGAAGAAGTTGTTGAAATTAAAAAAGAAGAACTTGAAGAAGATCAAGTAGAAGAAATTGAAGATATTTCTACCTCTAAAAATGACTCTTCTGATGCTTCTGAAGATGATGTTAAAATCGTTGAAGAACCTATTCAAAATATTGAAGATAATGATGATAGTACTCAAATTATTGAAGAGGAATCTCACGAAAATGATGTTGATGTATTATTGACTAAAAAACAAGAAGAAGATATATGTAAGGTTATTGAAATTGTAGAAAATAATCCAAGAATTACTTTATGGTCTGCTAAATCTGCAGCTGTATTAAGATATTTAAGAAAAACAGAACCTGAATTTAGTATCAGTAATGAAGCTTCTAAATTAATTGAAGAAGCAATTGCTGAGAAATATCCAGAAATTTGGACTTTATTTGACCATTTATAATAAGAATACTTTTTGTTATAACTTTTAGTATATCTGATTGTAACTATTGATTATAACCATTGATAATAATTATTTTATTAATATTTTAATAATGTTTTTAATAATTATTTTCAATCTTCTTTTTAAAATATACAATATATTTTTAATAATTATCTAATGCACTTTGATAATTTCCATCTAATTTTATGTAAGGTTCTGCTCTTTTTACTACAACACCTATTTTTTGTAAATCAGAAGGTTTATTGAAAGGCATTTTCTTTCTTATATTGATGATTTTTCGTGCTGATTTAGGGCCTATTCCTGGAACTCTTATTAGTTCTTTATAGCTTGCACTGTTAATTTCTACAGGGAAAATATCCATTTCATTTGCAGCTAATATTTTTGGATCTTCTTTTAGTGAGAGTAAATCATTTTTGTCGAATATAAGTTCTTTTGTTTTAAAATTATATTCGTTTAATAATGCATCTGCATGATATAATTGAGCAGTTCTATCTGTGCTACATGCTTCTCTTTTTTCTAAATCTGTTCCTTCTACAGGAGTAAATGCACTAAAGTAACTTCTTCTAAGATCTATTCTATTGTATAAATCTTCCATTCTTTTTAGAACTTCTTTATCTGTTTCATCATTTGCTCCAATAATGAGTTGTGTTGTGGTTCCAGATTTTACAAGTTCTGGGTTTCTTTTTCCAATAGAATTTATCCAATCTACTCTTTTTAAGATATCTTTATTATAGTCTTTTGTCGAAGATATTTCACTTAAACCATCTTTTGTTGCAGCTTCAATATTTATACTTACTCTATCTGCAAGTGTCATTGCTCTTTTTATTGAGTCTTTTGAAGCTCCTGGAATTACTTTTAAATGTATATAATCTTGATATCCATAATCTTTTCTTAGTATTCTTGCAGTTTCTATGGTTTTTTCCATTGTATCGTCGATATTATCTGATATACCAGAACTTAAAAAAAGACCATTTACATAGTTATTGTTGTAATAATGTAAGAATACATTAGCTAATTCTTGAGGATTAAGCTCAAGTCTTGTAAAATTACGTTTACTTTGATTAATACAATATTTACAATCATTTTTACATTTATTTGTCATTAATGTTTTAAAAAGAGGTATTTGACATCCATTACGACCTGTAGCATGATAAATTCCAGGTAAATTAACTTGGGAACTTTTATTATGATTTACATAATCACACAAATCATATTGTGCAGAATCACTTAAAACTTGCATTTTATTTAATGTATTCATAATTTAGCTCCATTTTGGTATTTTGATTTTCTATTGTATATTTTATGTATTCTATTTTCATCTATTTTTTTAATATTTATCATAATTTATTATAATTTATTATAATTTATTATATATATTGTATAATAGATTTATTTTATTTTCATTTTTTTATTTATTTTTACTTATAAATATTTTTTATTATAAGAAAATTTATATATAATTCAATATTAATCTATATATATGAAAGTTGTTTTAGCTGGTACAGGAAGTGCTGTAGGAAAAACTACTATATCTACAGGTATAATGAAGGCACTTTCTAAAGAAAATAATGTTCAAGCTTTTAAGGTAGGGCCAGATTTCATTGATCCTTCTTACCATACTATAGCTACAGGGAATATTTCTCGTAATTTAGATTCTTTTTTCATGGATGAAGCTCAAATTATTAATTCTTTTAAAAGAGCTATGAAAAAATCTAATGCTAATATGGGTATTATTGAAGGTGTTAGAGGTCTTTATGAGGGAATTAGTCCTATTGGTGATATTGGAAATACTGCTTCTGTTGCAAAAGCTTTAGATGCTCCTGTAGTTTTATTAATGGATGCACGTAGTTTAGTTAAAAGTGCTGCAGCTGTTGTTTTAGGGTTTAAAGCTCTTGATCCTGATGTTCGTATTGAAGGTGTTATCTTAAATAAAGTTAAAGGAGATAGACATTATAGAAAAGCTAAAGAAGCTGTTGAAAAATTAGCTAATGTACCTGTTATTGGTGGTATTCCAAGAGATGATAAAATAGCTGTGGAAGAACGCCATTTAGGCTTAGTTCCTGCATTAGAAAAAGAACGTATCTCTAAAAGTATTGATTTATGGGGTAATATTGCAGAAGAGTATATAGATTTAGATGCTCTTAAGGATATTATGAAAACAAGTTCTAAATCTAATGTTAAAAACAATTTAAACTTATCTTTTGAGTCTTTTGAAGATAATTTTAATAAAGATTCTAATAATGCTATTAATTTAGGAGTTACTAATGGTTCTAAACCAGGAGAACTCTGGAAATCTGAGCAAAAAACCAATCTTAAAATAGGTGTTGCTAAAGATGAAATTTTCTCTTTTTATTATCAAGAAAATATTGAAGCTTTAGAAGATAATAATGCTAAAATAATATTCTTTTCACCTTATAAAGATGAAGAAATCCCTGATGTTGATGGTATTTATATTGGTGGAGGATATCCTGAAGTATTTAAAGAAGATTTATCCCATAACCAATCTATGTTAAAATCTATTAGAGATTTCCATAAAGATAATCACCCTATTTATGGTGAATGTGGTGGTCTAATATATCTTTCTAAGTCTATTGATAACTTTAATATGGTTAATGCAATCCCATATTCCTCAGAAATGACTCCAAGAGTCCAAGGATTAAATTATGTTGTATCTAAAGCTAATCAAGACAATTTAATCTCTCAAAAAGGAGATGTCTTCAGAGCTCACGAGTTCCATTATACTAAACTCAATGTCAATGACAATGCAAATTTGGTCTTCGATATTTTACGTGGTAAAGGATCATATAATAAATTAGACGGTATATCTGTTGGAAATACTTTAGCAAATTATATACATATTCATGCATGTTCCTGTCCGAACTTTGCATATAATTTTACTAAAAATATTGTAGAACAATAATTTTCTACAATATACATTTTTCTTTATTTTTTTCTTAATTTTTTATTATTTTTTATCATTTTTATTTTTTTAAGATCATTTCTATTTTTTTTATATGCGTATCTCTCACATATTTTTGATATTTTTTCATCATTTTTTTCTTGATTATGTAATCCTTATTTTAATTTTTACTTGAGTTTTTTTCTTATTTTATCTAAATTAAAGTTTTAATTCTTTATTTATTTAAAACAATCATTATTAGTTTTTATTTTTTAAAATTTTTTGTAATTCAAAATAACTCTTTGATATTACACAAAAACTCAATGATATTACATGATTATTTTTTATACATTAATGTACAATTTTTACTTCATTTTTTAGCTATTTTTTATAATTTTTTTATAAAATTATTACTCACTTTTTTTAGTAATTTTAGATCAATTTAATTTGTTATTATCATTTAGTTTTCTTGAGTTTTTTTACTTATTTTTTACAACTCACTTTTTACACTTGCAATATACCTTTAAATAATTTTTGTAATTTTTTGGCTGCTAATTTATGATGATAACTCAAAATACTAATTTATTTTTGCACTGTTATTAGCATTGAGTTTTTTCAATAATTATATTATTATTACTATCAACATACAAATTAAATAATTTTTTTACCTCTTATTTTCCATATTTTAATGATAATATCTTTTATAAGACACCTTTATATGCAATGAGTTATCATATATATTATTATATAATAATAGAATTATTCTTTAAAAGGTATTTACTATGTTAGAAAAAGAAGTAAAACAATATAAAAGAGGTAATAGTTTTACCTACCGTATTGACTTATCTAAAAAAGATGAGTTTGAAGGTGGAGAGAAAATTATGATTCTCAGAATAGAGGAATATGAATCTATTATTAATGAAATTGAAGATCTTAAACTTCAACTCGAAGATAATAATAATCTTATATCCAAGCTTAAAGAGAATCGTAGTAGTGCTGACTCCACTCTTAATGAAATTAAAGAGGCACATCTTGCTCAAATGGATGCTAAAAATGATAAGATAATGGAGTTAGTTAATCAGAATAAAAATGATGTTCAAAATTTCATTGAAGAAATTCGTATTGAACGTGAAAAAACTGATAATGCAAAGCTTAAAGCACAGGAGGATATTCTTAAAGAAAGAGATCGTTATGATGATGTTGTTAAAGAGCTTATGGAAAAGAATAACTTATTAACTGCTTATAGATTATTAATTGAAAGATATAAATCCATGAGTTTCCTTGATCGTCTCTTAAATAGACTTCCTAAAGAAGATGATTTAAAACCTGCTGATGCTATTGAAACTTATGCAGTTATTGATTCTACAGATAATAAAAATGATGAATAATATTTAAGATAATTGCTATAATTTTTTCACTTTTTTCTTTTTTATTTATATTTTTATTTTATATTATTCATATTCTATTTTTATCTTCTTTTTTTATTTTTTTT
>JAKSUE010000086.1 GCA_024409165.1 archaeon | reverse complement strand
AAGAAAAAAATGAGGAATAACAATAGAAATAAAAATAAAAAAATAAAAAATAATAATTTAGTTTAGTTTAAATTAATAACAAATATTAGAAAAGTTCATTTAAGATTTGAACTGATTTAACAAAGGAAGGCATTCCAGAGGTTAAAAGTACAACTCTTAGAACATCCATGATTTCATCTTTAGTTAAGTCAAATTCTTCTATTCCACTTTTCATTTGTTTTTTGATAGATCTTGAATCTTGGGAAGATGATGCTATTCCAATAGCTATTAATTTTTGAGTTTTGTAATCTAAGGATTTTCCTGTGAAGACTGTTTCATTTAAATTAACAATAGACTCATATAAGTCAGGATAGTCTTCTTTTATAACATTCATTCCTTTTCCTGAGAATTTTTCACCTTTCATAATATCACCCTTTTATTATGTTTAAATATACAATAGTTTTAAAATATACAAACAAATGTATATTTGATTTTATTATATACGAACTAATTTATATAGTTTACTATAAAAGGACAATAATATAAAAAGTTAAAAAATTATTTAATTAAGTTTAAAATGCTAAATTAACTTTAAATTATTTAATTAACTCTTCTAAAGCTTTTTCAAATTTATCTGTGATTGCTTCCCAGTCATTAGATTTGACGTATTCTCTTCCAGCTTTACCAATTTCTTCATATTTACCTTCATCAAGAATCTTTTGAGCAGTTTCTAAGACTTCTTCTGCTTTTTGTACATATTCTATACCATGGCCGTAGCCGAATTCTTTTGAGATTCCAGGAAGTTCTGTTGCAATTACTACTTTTTCCATTGCTAAGTATTCATAGAGTTTGATTGGTACAATATCTTGCATGATTTCTTCATCAATATATGCTGGGAGGAGGCAGAAGTCAGCAGATGCAAGGAATTCTGGGATACGTTCGTAAGGTTGACGACCTGTGAGGATTAATTGGTCTCCGAGATCGTATTCTTCTTTGATTGCAACCATTTTATCGTAAGCGTCTCCGTCACCTACTATGAGTATTTTCATATTAGGATATTTATCTTTATTTTTACCTAATTCAATAGCTAATTCTTTCATTCCAGCAAATTCATAAATCCAACCCATGAAGAATAAAACAGTATCATCTTTAGCAATATTATATTCTGCTCTGATATTTGAATCGTCTAAATTAGGGTCAAAATCATCTAAATCAATTCCAGCATCAATTAAAATTGTATTTTTAGCACCTAATTCTTCAGAGAGTTCAAGGAGCTTTTGATTAATAGATATGACTAAATCAGAGTTATCAATAGCTTCCATATTGACTTTTTTACCTATAGATTGAAATGCTTTTTCAGGAATTAATGCATATAAAACATCAATGAGATAGTAAACAAAAGGAATATTGTGTTTTTTAGCTAATTTAGAACCAGTATATGCATTTAAAAGTCCAAGACTCATAATAATATCTGGTTTAAATTCATCAATTTGTTTTTTAATTTCTTTTTTATGAGTATAATATAAAGAAGCATAATTTAATGCAGGTTTTCTAATAAAAGCAGGACGAATAACTTGAATATTTGCTTCAGGTTTTACTTTATGAATATTATCATAAACTTCTCTATGATAAATTAAATCATTTGTCTCATCTTTAGGCCAATCAATAGGATAATCAATAACTTTAACTTCATGACCTCTAAGTACCATTCTATCCATTAAATGGTGTTGTTGATGAGGATTTCTTTTTAACCAATCAGATTCTTGAACAACTAAAATTTTCATATAATCACCAAATTATCAATCATTTAAAGTCTGTGTATCACTTTGAGTTCCTATATTAGATTGTGTAGAAGTTGTTTTAGTAGTAGAATTAGAAGATCCATATGAGTCTTGAGTTATAACAACAGTATCATTTGAGCTATTATTAACTGGTTGAACATCTGTAGAGTCATAAGTAGCATATGTAGAAACAAGAGCAAGTCCAACTACAATTACTAATAAAATAGGAATTATTTGTCTATATTTTAATCCCATTACAATAGGACGCTCATCTTTAATAATTCTTTTAACAATCTTATAGAGAACTTCACAAATATCTCTTAAAGCACCAAAGATTATTATGAGGACTCCAAGTATGGATTGTATAATTCTTAAGATTAAACCTTTTTTTAAATTAGAATTTGAATTAAATCTACTTCTCTGAGGTTTAGAACTTCTTGAATTTCTATTTCCTTGAGGTTTAGAACTTCTTGAAAGAAAAGTTCTATTAGATTGAGACTGTCTAGAACCTCTTGAATCTCTTGAATTTCTATTTCTAACTCTAGAACGAGAATTATCTCTTCTTAAATCTACACGTTTAGCCATAAAATACTCACACCAATATTATATAAGTATAAATATAGTGGTCTTAATAATTAAATATATCTAAATAAAGAATTTTTAATAATTAATTTTATTTAAAAAAGGAATAATTAAAGGAGACAATCTAAATGAAAATGCCTGAAAAAATAGATTCAATCATGTTTGCACCTTGTGGAATGAATTGTCAAATGTGTGAAAGCCATTTAAAAGATAATGGATGTCCAGGATGTCTCATAGAAAGTACAAATAAGACAAAAGCAGCTTTAAATTGTAAAATAAGAGCTTGTCTTGATAAAAAAGAATTTAAATATTGTGGAAGATGTAGTCAATTCCCATGTAAATTTATTAAAAAACAAGATAAGAATTATAAAAAACGTTATAATTTTTCAACTTATGATAATGCAAAAAAGATTAAAAATAGTGGAATTGGACGTATTATGAGCGAAAATAGGTTAGATTGGATTTGTCCTGAATGTGAGGGAATTGTTGTTATTCAAACAGGACAATGTAGTGATTGTGATTATAAAAAAGAATAAAAATAAATGTTATTCAATCCATCCACAATCATCACAATAACCACCAACAAAACTTGATGAACCACACATTGGACATATAACATCATCAAAATCAGATTCAGATTCAGAAGTTGAAGGGGCTTTAACAGGATGATCCAAATCTAAATAACAACCACAATTAACACAGACTAAGTTATAATCATAATTTTCATGTTTACAAAATTTACAGATAACCATATTAATTACCTCCTAGTTAATTGATTAATTAAGAATAAAAGTATATAAACATATTGAAAAATAATGATGATAATCATAAATAATAGACAATATAAATCTATTGAAAAATAATGAAATAATAGTTTACTAGTGAACTATTGAAAATTTTAACATATGGAGATCATAAAAATTAAAAGTTAATTAATTAATAAATAAAAAAGTTTTAAAAAAAAATAAAATAAGATAAAATTACCTTACTTATTCAGTAGCTAATTCTACATCGACAGCTTTAACGGTTTTACGTTTTGCGACACCAGCCATTTTAATAGCTTTTGCAGCAGCAGCTAAACCTTCAGCTTCGAGGAAAGCAACTAAAGCTTCTTTAGCATCAGCACTGATTCTTTCTGCGCCTGCTTCTTTGAATAATTTTTCAGCAGCAGCTTTTGGAATAATTGCCATATTTATTTCCTCCTTTTAAATTATCACTCATTAGAAAAAAGCCTTATGAGTTAATAATAGTTATGATATTACATATATATAAAGATTTTGCTAAAAATTCTAAAATATCGCAATATTTTTAAAAATTACTTGCTATATGCAAGTATTTTTTAAATTGCTTACATTATACAAGTATAATTTAAAATTAATCAAGTATAATAAAGATATATTGAAATTACTTGCCATAGACAAGTATTTTTTTAATAAAAAATAAAGATTAAATCAATACAGATTTAAAAAAATAAAGGCAAATTAACTAAAAAAAGATTTGACCACAAACTAAACATAAATAAGTTCCATCACCTAAATCTTCATACATTTCATGACCACAATACGGACAATATACCATCACATTACCTCCCTAATAGTTGTTTAACATTAAATTATTAAGTAAAATATTTAAATATATCTAAATTTATTAAAATTATTAAATTTTTTAGAATATATTTAAATTATCTAAATTTATTAAAATTATCAAAACCTGATAAAATCTATTATTTATCTAAATCTAGACAAAATAGAAACAGATTTCTCAACATTTTCTAATCTCTTATTAATATCCTCGATATTTTGATTAAGAATCTCTAATTGGGCGTTAATATTTTTTAATAATTGTACAATCTCTTCATCCATTTTATTCACCAATTATTATTGATATTACTATTTTATTCAAAATAATATATAATTATATATACTTATTCAACCAAAACATAATAATGTTGAAAAAATTAATCATCTATATTTTATAGATGGGTGTGAAAAAAATGAGTTTTAAAGATATTGTAAATAAATGGTGTGAAACTAATTTAATTTTAAGAATTTTAATTGTCGGTTTAGGAATCGGTGCATTACTCGGAATTTTCGTACCTCAAGCTACTGGAATTGGACTCTTAGGTGATCTCTTTGTAGGTACCTTAAAAGCTGTAGCTCCAGTTCTTGTATTTTTACTCGTTTCTTCATCTCTTAGTAGAGCAAGTGAAGGAATTGGAAGTAAATTTAAAATATGTATCATATTATATATTGTAAGTATGATTCTTGCAGGTATTGTTTCTGTTCTCATGAGTTTTGCATTCCCTGTTTCTTTAACCTTCACAACTGCAACTCAGATGTCTGCTCCAGCTTCCCTCGGAGCATTATTCTCTGATTTCATAGTGGGTATTGTTTCAAACCCAATAACTGCAATCATGGAAGGTAACTATATTTCTATTCTTTTCTGGGCTGTATGTTTCGGTCTTATTTTTAGAGTAACTGCTGGTGAAAACTCTATTAAAGTACTTAAAGACTGTTCTGACACTGTAGCTAAATTTATCCGTGCATTTATCCAACTTGCTCCATTTGGTATTATGGGTCTTGTATTTAGTGCTGTAAGCCAAAATGGTATTGGAATCTTTACTGTATATGGAAAAATTATGCTCTTAATTGTAAGTTGTGTATTAATCGTTGCATTAGTCACTGACCCTGCAATTTGTGGATTTATGCTTAAACGTAACCCTTATCCACTTGTATTTACTTGTATTAAAGAAAGTGGTATTACTGCATTCTTTACAAGAAGTTCAGCAGCAAACATTCCTATTAACTTAAGACTTTGTGAAAGACTTGGACTTGATGAAGACTTCTATTCTGTATCTATCCCTCTTGGTGCAACCATCAACATGGAAGGTGCAACTGTAACCATTACTGTTATGACATTAGCATTATGTCACACATTAGGTATTGGTGTAAGTATTCCTGCAGCTATTGCATTATGTTTCATTGCAAGTCTTGCAGCATGTGGAGCAGCTGGTGTTCCAGGTGGATCTCTCTTACTTATCCCAATGGCAGCAGCATTCTTCGGAATCACAAATGATGTAGCAATGCAAGCAATTGCAATCGGATTCATCATATCTGTAGTCCAAGACTCCTTCGAAACTGCCCTCAACTCCACAGGAGACGCAATCATCTCCTCAACCACAGAATACTATCTAAGAGAAAAACGTGGAGAAGAAGTCAACTTCTTAGGAGAATTCGCAAAATAAAAACATTAGAGAGAATTCACTTCTCTCTTTTTTTATAAAAGAATAATATAACAGCGTTATATTTTCCAATATCAATACATAATTGAAACTAAATTAAAAAATTGAAATAAAAGTGTTAAATTGAAATAAAAGTAAAAAATTGCTTTAAAGTGTTAAATTGTAATAATAATGGAAAATTGAAGCCCAATTTAAGAAAAAACTTATATACAACCCCCAACAAATAAAACAACGAGGCATTATCATAGACACCATCTCAAAAATCATGCAGGAAAATTCAAAGTAATATTCAAAAATTTTGAGAATTCCTGACAATTGTTAGAGAGGTAATACTATGGTTATGAATTTCATTATAAAAATCATATCCATAATTATTTATCACTATTTGATAAATAATCTATGTTTAATACAAATATTAATGAAATAAACGCAACTATTTAAAACCACCTGATAATGCCTCTTAAAAATTATATTTAAAAAAACTTAAATATAAAATCACATATAATATTAAATATTGAATATTACTTTGATTATATTTTTTGTAAAAAAAATATTTTCCTGCAAAAAATAGAGAGAAAAACACTTCTCTCTTTTTTTATAAAACAATAATATAACAGTGTTATATTACATTACAAACCCTAATCACCCACAATAAACCATTAAAA
>JAKSUE010000085.1 GCA_024409165.1 archaeon | reverse complement strand
CTATTATTTATACATTAAATCAATTAAAATGGAATTGTAAAATTATATATTAATTATACTAAATCAAAATATATATATTCAATAAATAAAAAAATAAAATTAACTATTACTAATATGGTGATTAATTATGACTACTAAATTAATTTTAGGAAATATTATCACGTTAGATGATATAAAGCCAAATGTAGAAGCATTAGTTGTTGAAGATGGAATTATTAAATATATTGGTTCTCGTAAAACTGCAGAAACTTTATGTGATGATGATACTGAAATTCTTGATTTTGGCGATAATTGTATTTATCCAGGATTTATTGAAGCTCATGCACATGGTTGTGAAGCAGGAAGAGCTTTAGGACTTGTTCCTCCTTTATATGAAGGAGAAAGTATGGATGATTATGTAGCTATTATGAAAAAAGTAATAGAAGAAAATCCGGATAAAGAGCTCTACAGAGGAATCGGTTGGCATCTTATAGATAAAGAACCAACAGCTGCAATGTTAGATGAGATTTGCTCTGATAAACCTATATCATTAGTATCTGGAGATGGTCATTCCACTTGGCTTAACACTAAAGCTATGGAAGAATTTGGTGTAAATCAAAGCATGGTAGAAAAATATGGTGCAGACTGTTGTAGAGTTGATGAAGATGGAAATCCAACAGGATGGCTTTCTGAAGGACCTAACTATGAAGTTCAAACAAAAACACCATTAACTATTGAAGAAACTAAAGAAAGTATCTTATTATGGCAACAATACTGTTTTGCAAACGGTTATGTAGCTGCTTTTGATGCAGCATTAGATATTTATAGTGAAAATCCAATACATGCATATCCACAATTAGAAGAAGAAGGAAAATTAAAACTCCGTACCTTTGGTAGTATCATAATTCCAGATGATATTGAAGATGTTGACTCAAAAATTAAAGCAATTGCAGATTATGCTGAAAAATACAACAATGAATACTTTAAAATCACAACTTCAAAAGTATTTTTAGACGGTGTAATTGAAGTAGACACAGGTTTACTTCTTGAAGAATATAATCACAAACCAGATTATTATGGAGTTCCAAGATTTAGTAATCATGACAAATTCGTAGAGGTAGTTTGTAAATCTGGAGATTATGGTTTAAATGTTCACTGCCACAGTGATGGTGATAGAGCAGTAGAATTTGCTTTAAATGGTTTTGCTGAAGCTATTGCAGCAGGTTATACAGATCAGAGAAATTTACTTGCACATTTACACCTTGTCAAACCTTACCACTTTGAACAATTCGCAGATTATAATGTAACTGCAGTTACACCACCATTATGGGTACCTTTAGTTGATATAACTGCTAAAAGAGAAATTGAAACTATAGGTGCTGAAAGAATGCATGCAGGTTATCCTATCAATTCATTTATTAAAGCTGGAGCAAACAATGTTTTCCATACAGACTTCCCAGTATCTCCAGTTATGAATGTAGGTATGAGTATTTTCATTGCAGTAACTAGATATGCTCCACAAAACTATGGAGCAGAACCTATAGGACCTGAATCAACAAAAGGACCAGAAGAAGCTATTACAAGAAAACAAGCCCTTGAAGCTTTAACTAAAAATGTAGCATATGCATATCACCAAGAAGACATTATGGGAACCCTTTCAGTAGGTAAAATAGCTAATATGGTGGTCTTTAAAGAAAACTTCTTAGAAGATGATTTAGAAGAAATAGCTGCTGCAGAAACATTATACACAATTGTTGATGGTGAAATTGTTTATCAAAAATAAGTAATATTTAAATATAACTTTTATCATTTAATATTATTAATTTAATTAATTATTACTAATTTAATTAATTATTATTAATTTAAAGTGATTTTATGGATAAAAAGATTTTAATTAATGGTAAGATTTGGACTGAAAATCCAGATATGGAATGGGCTGAAGCAATAGCTATTGATGATAAAAAATTTGTAGCTGTTGGTACTAATGAAGAAGTTAAAAGCTTTGTTGATAGCCAAGAAGGTGAATTTGAAGTAGTTGACTTAGAAGGAAAAACAGTACTTCCAGGTCTTATAGATGGTCATGCTCACCCTGCATTGATGGCTAGAGGATTATGGATTATTTATGGTCCTTTAACTGAAGATAAAGATGAGTTATTTGAAAATATTGAAAAATTTGCTAAAAAATATCCTAAAGAAGAAAAACCTTATTTCTGCTATGCTCGTTATATGAGTAATACTTTTGGTAATGAAGGGCCTAATAAAGAAGATTTAGATGCTATTATATCAGATAGACCTGCTCGTATTCAAGATGATACTGGTCATGGATGTTTATACAATAGTGTAGCTCTTGAAATGCTTAAAGATGAAAATGGAATTCCTCACTCTGTAAGTCCTGTAGATGACCCTCATTTTGTAAAAGATGAAAATGGAGAATATACTGGATGGTGTCATCAAAGTTTAGTTGAAGGGGATGTTGGAATCTATGATGCAATAAATTGGAGACCTTCCCAACATTTTACAGAAGAAACTGGAGCAATAGTACTTAATACCTTTAGACACTATGGTATAACAGGTATTATGGATGCTATCACAGAATCTGATGAAAATTTACAATATATTTATGACCTTGATCAAAAAGGCGAATTAAACATGTATTATGATGCATGTTCCTTACTTGATAAAGTAGAAAACCTTGAAGAAACAATTGCAAGAGCAAAAAGATGGCAAGAAACTTATACTACAGATCATATTCGTTCTTATGTTGTTAAATTCTTTATCGATGGTTCAAATGAGTTTGGAGATGTTTTAAGTACAGAACCATTCCACAATGACCCAGAAGGTAAAAATTACGGAACAGCTCATGCAACAATGAAAGAAATGAGAGATGTAATGGTTCGTTTAAACGAAGAAAACCTTGATTTCCACATTCACTGTGTATGTGATGGAAGTTTCCGTTTAATGTGTGATGCATGTGAAGAAGCACAAAAAATCTGTGGTGATGACTGGTCTATTACAGTAACTCTTGCTCATTGTGAACTTATCCATCCAGATGATGTACACCGTATTAAAGAACTTGGAATGTATGTAGATTATACTCCTGTATGGTCTGCTGACCCTATGCTTAGTTGTAAACCATTATTTGGTGAAAAACGTTGGAAAACTATGATGGATTATACTGGAATTCTTGAAGATGGTCCATTAGTAGGTTTCTCCAGTGATAACATTGACACATATGGTTTAAAAAGAACTAGTCCATTTTTAGGAATGGAAATAGGTATAACTAGAGTAGAACCAGTATTACCTACTGATTTTAGTTTGTATGAAAATGGTTGCCGTCCAAATGCAAGTGCTAAATTTACCTTAGAACAATTACTTAACGGTTATACTATGGTTAATGCAAAAAGAATGCATTTAGATGATATTACAGGTTCTATTGAAGTAGGTAAATTTGCAAATTTAGTTGTTTTACCTGTGGATATTTTCGAATGTCCACCTAATGAACTTGGAGGAATTAGTCCTGAATTCACCTATTTTGAAGGTAAAGAACTTAGGATTCCTAATCCATTAAATGATTTAGATATTTAAAATCTAAATCTTATTTATTTTTATTTTAATTAGGCTTTTTAGCGTTTTTTTATTTTATTTTATGTAATTTGTGTTTAAACTTTTTTTAACCTATTTTCATCTAATTTAATTTAATTATAATTTAATTAGATTTTTAAGCCTATTTTTTTATTTAATTTAATTGAAAAAAAAGAAAAATAAGTTTTTAAAAAAATAGTTAGATAATTTTTTTAAAATAAAATAAAAAATAAGTAAATTATTTAAATATCATAAAATAATTTACTTGAATCAATAGTAGTATTTAAAAATCCTAATTTAACTTCAAGAGTAGCAAAATCAAGAACAGATTGTTTGAATTCTGGAGATAAACCTGAAATAAAGTTTAATTGACTGAGAGTATTCTTTTGAACATTTTCATCAATAACCATATCTCTTGGTAATATCTTAACTGCTTTATCTGGATTTTCATTTACAAAATTAGTTGCTTTCTCATGAATAGCTAAAATCTTTTTAAGTTCATTAGGATGTGTTTTTATAAAACTATCTGAAGTAGCAATAACACAACATGGATGATTTGGCATAATCTCTTCAGAAGATACTAAAACTTTACCAACACCAGCAACAACAGCAACAGAAGCGTAAGGTTCAGGTACAAACATAGCATCCAATTGATTTGCTCCTAAAGCCCCAGTCATAGTTGAAGATTTCATTGCAATATGTTTAATATCATTAATATCCATTCCATTCTCTTTCATATATTTAGTTAAAAGTATATATTGAATAGAAGTTTCACCAATAGTTGCTACAGTTTTTCCTTTTAAATCTTCAATAGAACTAATATTTTCATTTGCACGAACAACAAGAGAACTACCTCCAGTTTGAACAGCTGAAACAATTTTTACAGGAGCACCTTTACTATAAGTAGATAAAACAGGAGAAATACCTAAATAACCAATATCAATATCACCACTAGCCATAGCAGTCATAAGATCCCCACCATTGTTAAATTGGCGAATCTCAACATTAAGACCTTCTTTTTTATACAAACCTTGAGCTTCAGCAATTTCAGCAGGAGCATCATGATCAGTATGTAAAACCCCAATACTTATTGTATTTTCGGTTCTACTTGCATCCACATAATAGCAAGTTCCTACAACAAAAAGAATAACTAAAATAATACCAATTGCTATTTTATATTTATCATGCATTTAATCACCAAAAACAATATAATATATTGTAATATGATTAAATTTATGATAAAACAATAATATAAAATTTTCGAGAAATAAGAAAATAACTAAATTAATCAAAAATAAGTTAAAAATAGCAATATAATAATTATAAAAAAGAGTAAAAATCAGTAAAATAAAAAAATAAAAAAATAAAAAAATAAGAAAAATAAAATGAATTTAACTAAGTAAAACTTAGCAAATTCATGTTAATTATATAAAACAACTATTAATCTAAATGTTTGCAAATATTTGAGCTTCAGTTAATGGAGCTTTTAAGATACCCATTTTAACTTCAATGTTCATAAAGTCCATTACAGATTTTTTATAATCTGCATCTAAACCAGAAATGAAGTTAATTCTTTCAAGAACTTTAGCTTCAACATTTTTATCTGGAACAACACTATTAGGTAATAATTTAGCTGCTTCAGATGGGTTTTCATTAATGAATTTAGTTGTTTTTTCGTGGATGTCTAAAATAATTTTAGTTTCATTAGGATGGTTTTTAATAAAGTCATCACTTGCTGCAACTACACAACATGGGTGATTTGGGAGAATATCTCCAGAGTCTTTTAATACTTTACCATATCCTTGAGATTCTGCAATAGAGGAGTAAGGTTCATAAACCATAGCTGCGTCTATTTTATTAGCTTTTAAAGCATCACACATAGAAGATACTTTCATAGAAGTGACAGTAACATCACTCATTTTCATACCATTTTTCTCAAGTTCATATTGTAAAAGCATGTATTGAATAGAAGCATCACCTGGAGTAGCAACTGTTTTACCTTTTAAATCTTTAATAGAATTAATAGAAGCACCAGAAGCAACTACAAGAGCACTACCTTCAGTTTGTGCACCAGAAAGAACTTTAACAGGGACTCCTTTTGAAATAGAAGATAATACAGGAGTAATTCCAACATAACCAACGTCTATATCACCACTAGCCATAGCAGTCATAAGATCTCCACCATTATTAAATTCAGTATACTCAACTTTAAGACCTTGAGCTTCATAATCTTTTTGAGCTTGTGCTATATACATTGCAGAGTCATGATCAGATGGCAAATAACCGATTCTTACAGTACCATCGTCGCCACTCATTACAAAGTAAGCACCACAAGCAACAATAGCTATTACAATAATAGCAATTACTGCAATCCATTTTTTATCCATTTTAATCACCAATAAATAATATAAATTAATTTATTTTAGTAAATTAAAAATTTATTATAATATTAAACCTTTTTTGTATACAATTTAATAAATATGTTAAACATTATTAAATTTTTAAAAATTAAAAATTTTTCTAAAATATTCAATAAATCTAACAATAGTTTTATTGACAATATGAATTATGTAAATAGAAGTATATAATACTTTTCATAAATGCCTGTAAGGTTAGTAGTACACTAAAAAAAGCCCAAAATGAGCTTTAAATTAAAAAAATTTAATAAAATTTTAAGGTTAATATTACATAAAATTTAAAAATAAAAAAATAAAAACTCAATAAAAATAGCCAAATTA
>JAKSUE010000084.1 GCA_024409165.1 archaeon | reverse complement strand
AATTTCATCAAAAACAGATTTTGCAATTTCTTTTTTAGAGTTTAAAGGTAATTTTTTAACATCATCTGAAACAAGTAATACTTCATTACATTCAGATCCAAATTCACAACCTTCTTTATAGACATCATTAGCAACAACTAAATCTGTACCTGCATTTTGCATCTGTCTTCTTGCACATTCAACCATTTCATCTTCTGATATGTTATATTCTGCTTTAAAACCTACTAAAAAGATATTAGGATTGATTTCTTTAATTCTTTTGATGATTTTTCCAATAGGTTTAAATTCTAAGGATAAATTAATTGAAGATGATATTTTAAAGTTTTCTTTTTGAATAGGTTCAAAATCTGAAACAGCTGCTGTAGCAATGAAAATATCAAAATCTGGAACTAATTCGCTTGCTTTTTCATTCATTAAAGAACTTGATTCTGTGTTGATTACATTAAATAATTTAGATAATACAACATCATGACGAGCAGCAAGAATAGTTAAATTTGCACCTCTAATATATGCTTCTTTAGCAAGTTCAAGTCCCATTTTACCAGAAGACCTATTTGAAATTCCTCTAATAGGATCAATTTCTTCATAAGTTCCACCAAGACTTACTAAAATATTCTTACCTGCAATATTAGATATCTCATCACTTAATAAATCACTATTTTTTTCAAATCTATCTAAATTAACAGTTCTAATAGATTCTAAAACAATATCTTCAATAGCTGGAAACTTAGCTTTACCTTCTTCAATACGAGGATTAAGAAACTTAATACCCTCTTTTTTAAGTTTAGAAACATTCTCTTCTATAGCATCATACATAGAATCATGCATAGAAGGAACAAAAATAATAGGTGTATTATGACCATATGCTGTGATAAGTAAAGTATTTACAGGATTATCAGATATTTTATAAGCAAATTTACTTATAGAATTAGCTGTTGCAGGAGCCACTAAAATCAAATCTGCTTGAGAATATTTAACATGCTCAATTTTACCAGTTAATTCTAAAACCACTTCTTGACCTGTAGCAAACTCTAATGCATTAGGATGAATAATTTTAGTAGCTTCTTTAGTCATAAAAGCTTTAACAGTGTGGCCTTGACGTCTAAATTCTCTAGCTAATTTAATAGTTTCAATAGCTGCAACACTACCTGTAACACATAAAACAATTTCCATAAATAAACCTCTAAACTTAAAATAAATATTAAACATTAAATTTAATGATTAAAATATTAAAAATAAAAATAAATAAAAATAAATAAATAATAAAAATATTAAAAAATAGGCAATTAATTAAATTTGCTAATTAAATTTAAAATTACCTATAATTTGATTAAATATCATTTCTTTACTATTAAAAGAACTTTGTGGAGCAGTACATAAAATTACATAAGCAAAACCATCTTTTTCAATCCAAATTGCTTTGTGTTGTTTTGCAACCCCTGTAATATTTGAAATATAATCTGCTTCCAAACCACTATAACCACCAATACCAGAAACATTTCCAGAGAATAACACTTGATAGCCAGTAGTAACACTTAAAGTATCATAATTCCTAGTAAATTCAGCATCTAAAGAATCAGTGATATTTTTTCTCTCAATATTAACACTAATATCACTAAAACCATTTGCATTTTTAGAACTAGGGTCAGCCACAGCAAGAAGTGATGAATTAGACTCAGAAGTAGCTTTCACCCAATTTCCAGGAACAATAATAGAAACACCATTTTGAGAAACTTGTAAATACTCAGTTTCATTATGTGATTCTTTCTCTTTCATTACTTTATTAGCATAAAGAAAAGCACCACCTATAACTATAATAAGTATTACAATCCCAACAATATATTTTCTTTCCATATACTCACCATATACTATAATTACATAATATAATAAGTCAAATTACAAACATAAGATTACTAATTAGAGTTATAATTTTAATTATATCCAGAACCAGACCCCTCATAACTACCAGAACCAGAACCAGAACCAGAATCATCATAACCACCAGAACCAGATCCAGAATCATCATAACCACCAGAACCATAATCATCCGAACTTGAATAAGAACTATAATCTGAACTTGTTGAACTATAATTAGAACTAATATCAGAACTATTTGAACTATAATCAGTAAGATTTACAGTCTGATCTTGAATAGGGAATGCTGTATCATTAATAGCAGCACCAGCACCAAGTAAATCATCAAACCCAAAAGAAAAACCATCACCAAATACTCCCATAAAAATACCTGTACCAAAAGCAGCAAGTAATATAATAGTAAATAATGCAACTAATGCAACACTTGTTTTACTTTTTGTTTCTTTAGGAACATCATTAACAGGAGTATTAACATTATTCAAATTCCTCTCATTATAAGGTCTAGATTTATAAGGATGAAATTCTCCATTCTCATCATAATATCCTTTTGGTCTAGATTGCCTATAATTAGGATTCCTACCTTGTTTAGGATGTTTATTATATCTTGGATTATTTCTTTTAGAATTATAACCATTAGGAGAACCTTCTCTTCCAGAACGCTTATTAGAATGAGGACCTTTACCTCTCATAGCTCTAACCCTATTAGAAGCATCAAGAGTATCAATTTTATGTATATATCTCTTACGTAGGGAGATATACTTTTCTTGAGAAATATTTCCTTCATGATAATCTTTTTCAAGCTCATTTAAAACTGCAATAAGTTTATCTCTTTCTCTACTCATATTCCTCCCCCATTAATTTACTAAACCAATATAATATAACTAATATTATAACTAAATACTTAATACATTATAAACTTTCTTAATAAAATAAATAATATTTAATAATATTTAATTAAAATTATCAATGACATTATCAACACTATTAAAAATAGGATATGATCCTAAAATTTTAATAAAAGATGTTTTTGATTTTAAAGTATCTAAAATAACTTTAATAGAATCATCAGATTGATGACCTTCAAAATCAACGAAAAAGACATAATGCCCTAATCCCTCTTTAGAAGGACGTGATTCAACTTTGCTTAAATTAATATTATTTTTTGCAAATACTCCTAAAATCTCATAAAGTCCACCAGGACAGTCTTCAAAAAGACTAAAAGCAATAGAAGTTTTATCATGACCTGTAGTTAAAGTGGACTCTTTAGATAAAACAACGAATCTTGTCTGATTATTTGATTTTTCCTGAATATTTTTATCAATAACATTTAATCCATAAATCTCAGCTGCTTTCAATGTACCAATAGCACCATAATAAGATTTTCCACCTTCTGAAACTTTACGAGCTGCCTCAGCAGTACTCACAGTATAATTAGGATTCATATTATGTTTTTCTAAATAATACCTACACTGAGCTAAAGCTTGAGAATGAGAATAAACTTCTTTTATATCCTCAATATTAACTCCATAAGGTGCTAAAAGATTATGATTAATTGGAATAATAATTTCGCCAACAATATTCAAGTCAAAATCATGAATTAAAGCATCTAAAGTTAAATTAACAGGCCCCTCAATAGAATTTTCAATAGGAACAATACCTTTAATACATTCATTAGAAACTACAGACTGCATAACTTCAGAAATAGAACAATATGAAATTAAATTATCTGAAATATAAGAAGCAGCTTCATGAGAAAAAGTACCTTTAGGACCTAAAAAAGAAACTTTATCAATTTTATCACTATTCATATTAACACCTCACTAATATATCAATAACAACAATATATACTGATTATACTATATAAGATTATGGATGATATTATTAGATAATAAATAAAAAGCTTAATAAAAAAAACTTAAATAAAAAAATTAAATAAAAAGTTTAATAAATAATTTAATCAAAAATATAATTATAAAACTAAATATTAAGAAGGATTAAAAATGGTTAATTTAGATAAACAAGTAAGAACAAGAGATTTTATATATACAACTGATGGATTATTCTTTGCATCTACTAATTATATTCATCCAAAAGACAGAATAATCTCATTCCTCAGATATATTCCAGATGAAAATGGAGACAGAGAAAAAGATGGCATAAGATATTCAAAAGTTTCATCTGAAGAAGCTTACTCTTTTTTAAGAGAAAACTATCCAGATTATTTATATTTCTGTGATGTTACTAATGTAGAAATGATGGGAGTTCCAATAGAAAAAGTAGCTAAAATCATTAAACCTGAAGAAAGACTTGCAGAACTCAGAACAGAATTTAAACCTATTGTTGAAGTAAAACGTGTAAACAACGAAGAATTAACATATGAAGAAGAGTTAATGGAAAAATTAATAGACCTTTCTGATTTCTTCCATTATGTTGCAGGAGTCCCATATAACGACCTTGGAATCTCTGGATCAATCCTCCCAAATCTTCAAAAAGCAGGAACCTCTGATTTAGATTTCGTTGTCTATGGTCTTGAAAATCACAGAAACTCAATTAACGCTTATAAATCAAATAAAGGTAAAGCAGTTGAAATCCCAGAACTAAACAAATCAATCACCCTTGACCCAATAGGAAACGACTTCTGGGAATTCATCTATAATAAAAGAATAAAAGACGACAGTCTCTCAAAAGCAGAATTCTGCTGGTACGAAGAACGTAAAAGTAACCGTGGAATCATAAGAGACACCCTATTTGACATCCTCTCAACCCGTAACTACGATGAAATCACAGGAGAATGGGGAGACACAATATACGAACCTATTGGTAAAGCTAAAATCAACTGTACAATTAAAAGTGCCCTTGGAGCATATGACAACCCTGCTACCTACGAAATCGAAAACGTAGAACTCCTTGAAGGCCCAGATGTAAATATCACATCCCTTGCATCCTTCACCCACACCTACGCTGGAGAAGTAATAGACGGAGAAAAAGTAGTAGCAAAAGGCAAAGTAGAAAAAGTCACAGTAAACAACGGTGAACCAAGCTACAGAATAGTAGTCGGAACCACCAGAGAAGCTTTAGATGAGTACATCAAACTCAGAGAAAGCCCTGCTTAAGTTAATAAATATTTTTTATTAACTATTCTTAATCCTTTAATTAATTGTTATTAATTAATCATCTAATTAATTAATAATTAATAATTAATCAATAATAAAAATCCACCACACCTAAACACCATTTTAACACAAAATACATAGCAAAATAATACATGCAAAAAATAAATTACTCATTTTAATCATAGTTACAATCAATTTAATTAAACATGATTATAAATTATAAAAATTAATAAAAATAGAGCTATATGTACTTGATTAAATATGAAATAGTATAAAAATTTAAGTAAAAATAAATAAGAAAAGTAAAAAAGAAAAGTAAAAATAAAATAAGAAAATTATGATAAAAATTTAAGAAGATATTTTAGTAGCTATACCTTCACCATATCTAACTTTAGTTTCAATAGACTTATCATTATGTTCAAGAATATCATCATCAATTTTAATGACATTATCTTTTACTAAAATAACAATAGTGGATCCATTTAATTCAAAGAATCCTTTTTCTTCTCCTTTTTCAAAATTTGAAAGAGGATGATTGATAATACGACCTACAGCCATAGCACCTACTTCAATTTGAATTATTTTAGAGAAGTTTTTTGTATCAAGAATAGAAACTACTCTGGAATTCTTTTTATAAATTTCATAATCATCAGAAATAGATTGAACTGTGTGTAACTTTCCTTTAACATGATATGAATCTATGAGACTTCCAGAATCAACATAACAGTATCTATGATAGTCATAAGCACTTAATCTGAAAACTAAACAAAGACCATTACTGAATTCAGTGAGATCAATATTATTTTCAACCATTTCATTTAAAGTATAGTCACTATCCTTAATATTAACCATTAAGTCATCTTTAATAGGATAAATACTTAATTTAGAATCTGCAGGAGCAATGAATCTATCTTCATCATAGTCAATATTAATTAAATGAGATTTTAACTTTCTTGTAAAAACATCATTATAAGATTTATAACGTTTATCTTCAAAATTATTTAAATCAATTTCATTATTTTTTATGAATTTATTCATTCGTCTACGACTAAAAGAACTACGAATAAATTTAGAAGCCATTTTTGCACAAATATGAGATACAAAAAATTTAAGGAAGAAACGACCTATCTTTTTATTATATAAAAAGCGTAATTTTTTTGAAGAAACCTCTTGAGTATATTCTCCTGTAGCTCTGTCCCATATTTTCATAATAGTCTTCCTAAAATATTTTAAAAAAATAAACTTATGATATTATATTAAAAATAGTAGTCTTATTATATTTATATTAAATAGAGTATTTATAGTTTTTAGTTAAAAATAAAGAATATTCGTAAATATTAATAAATAATAACAAATCAAAAT
>JAKSUE010000083.1 GCA_024409165.1 archaeon | reverse complement strand
TTTTCTTCTCCTCTATTTTCAATTTTTATCGTTAAATTTATCGATTAAAAAAATGACAATTCAAATAGAATATTAAAAACAAATCTTAAAATAATCATTAAAAAAGTGAAAAATATAAAATTCAAAAAATAGCTAAAAAATAAAAACAAAATAAGAAAAATAGAAAAATAAAAAGATAATAAAAATAAGAAAAACAAATTCGTTTTTTAATAATAAAAAATCTTTATGTTTACTCTTAAATTATTATTTAATTAGTTTTCAGCTTCTGCTTGAGCTTTTGCTAAAGCAGCTGCTTCATTTTTCTCCATAGTAGATCTAATCATCTTCAATCTAACGAAGTTTTCCCTTTCCATTTCTTGGAGCTTCATATCAATGGATTTGATAGTAGCTTGGAATTTAGGGATCATAATGTGCTCAAGAGAGTTTACTCTACGTTTAGTAGCTTCAATCTCATCAGCTAAAAGATAAATAGTTTTTTCTACTTCACCAAGTTCAATAACTAATTTTAAAGCTTGTTCGAATTTTTTAGCAGCTTCATCTAATTGAACTGAGGTGTCTGAAAAACCATAACCTCTTTCAACTAAAGTTCTTGATTCCATTTCCATATCAGTAACTGGTACAGAAACACCCATAATACTTCTTGAAGAAATATCTACTTTTACAGATTCTTTAACAGATAATGCTGCTTTTTGTACAGCTAAATCACCCATGGTAATTTGAGCTTCAGTAAGAGCAACATATGCTTCAGTTAAAGTTTTTTCGGCATTTTCACGAACCCCTTGAACTCTGTCTAAGATATCAAAAAACTCTTTAATTAATGCATCACGTTTTTGTTTAAGTAAACTGTGACCATTAACTGCAAGTTTTTCTCTCTTTTTAAGAGCAAGTAACTCCATACGAGTTGGGTTAATACCACTAAGAATTTCTTCTGCCATACTATCCTCCTAAGATAATATTTACGAATAAAAGATTAATTTTGATGAATTTATTAACTCATCAAATCTAATGAATAGATTTAATCAAATACAAACCCATTTATTCAGGGTAGTATTTTGCAACAAATTCATCTTTAACTCTTTTAAGTTCGTTTTTAGGTAATACGGTTAATAATTTCCAACCAAGATCTAAAGTTTCAACAATAGTTCTGTCTTCATCTTTTGCTTGAGTAATGAATTGTTGTTCAAAGTCATCAGCGAAAGCTAAGAAACTTTGGTCTCTTTCGGTAAGAGCTTCTTCCCCTACTACAGCAACTAAATCTCTTAATTCACGACCTTCTGCATATGCAGAGTAAAGTTGGTCAGATACACCACTGTGGTCATCACGAGTTCTGCCTTCACCAATACCCCCACTCATTAAACGAGATAAGGATGGAAGTACATCTACAGGTGGGTAGATACCTTTACGGTGGATATCTCTTGCAAGTACGATTTGTCCTTCAGTAATATATCCAGTTAAATCTGGAATTGGGTGAGTAATATCGTCTTGTGGCATGACTAAGATAGGCATTTGAGTAATAGAACCTTCTTTACCAGCAATACGTCCTGCACGTTCGTAAATACCTGCTAAGTCAGTGTACATGTAACCAGGGTAACCTCTACGTCCTGGTACTTCGTCACGAGCTGCAGAGATTTCTCTTAATGCTTCACAGTAGTTAGATAAGTCAGTTAAGATAACTAATACGTGCATACCTAATTCAAATGCAAAGTATTCAGCAGTAGTTAAAGCCATTTTAGGAGTAAGAATTCTTTCAATAGCTGGGTCGTCAGCTAAGTTCATGAATACAGTTACTTTTTCTAATGCTCCAGTTCTTTCAAAGTCTCTCATAAAGAAGTTTGCTTCTTCGTGAGTAATACCCATAGCACCGAAGATTACAGCAAACTCATCGTCACTACCGACTACTTTAGCTTGTCTTGCAATTTGAGCAGCTAAATCGTTGTGAGGTAAACCAGATCCAGAGAAGATAGGTAATTTTTGTCCTCTTACGAGAGTGTTCATTCCGTCAATGGTAGAAATACCAGTTTGGATAAATTCAGCAGGGAATTCTCTTGATGCAGGGTTCATTGGGTTACCGTTAATATCGAGTTCTACATCAGGAATAATTTCTGGACCACCATCAATAGGTTTACCAGTACCGTTAAAGATACGTCCCATCATATCTTTGGAAACACCGATTTTAGCAGTTTCACCAGTAAATCTTGCTTTAGTGTCACGAGTGTTTAAGTCAGTAGTACCTTCAAATACTTGAACAACAGCAATGTCATCTTTAACTTCTAATACTTGTCCACTTCTAGCTTCTCCAGCAGGAGTTTCGATTTCTACAATCTCATTATAAGCTACGCCTTCAACACCTTCAACAATCATTAAAGGACCAGAAACTTCAGAAACGGTTGTATATTCTCTTGTTTTAATATCAGCATTCATTTTTATACCTCAGCACATTCTTTTACAACTTTTTCTTGGATTTCTTTAATTTTAGCTTCGAATTCTTCTTCAGGGATGTATTTCATTCTTGCAATGTCATCTTTAACTTGTAAACCAGCAATGTCTTTTACATTAGCTCCACGAGCTACAGCAGCACTTGCTTCTTTGTGGAATCCTAAAATAGTAGCTAACATAGCAGCTTGTTTTTTAGGAGAACAGTAAGTATCTACATCGTCGAACGCATTTTGTTGTAAGAAGTCTTCTCTTAACATACGAGTAGTTTCTAAAATTACTTGTTCAGCATCAGGTAAAGCATCAGGACCTACTAATTGTACAATTTCTTGAAGCTCAGATTCTTTTTGTAAGAGAACCATAGCTTGATCTCTGTTTGCTCTCCATTCTTCAGTGGTGTTAGTTTGCCACCAGTTAGTAATACTTTCTACGTATAAAGAGTAGCTTTCCAACCAGTCAATGGAAGGGAAGTGACGTTTATCTGCAAGAGATGCATCTAATGCCCAAAATACTTTACAAATACGTAAGGTGTTTTGAGTAACTGGTTCGGATAAGTCCCCACCAGGAGGTGATACTGCACCTACTACAGTAATAGAAGATTCTTTAGGATCTTGACCTAAAGTAATTACTCTTCCAGCTCTTTCGTAGAATTGTGCAAGTCTGGATGCTAAGTATGCTGGGTAACCTTCTTCCCCAGGCATTTCTTCAAGTCTTCCAGAAATTTCTCTCATAGCTTCTGCCCATCTGGAGGTGGAATCTGCCATAAGTGCTACATCGTAACCTTGGTCACGGAAGTATTCAGCAATAGTAATACCAGTATATACACATGCTTCACGAGCAGCTACCGGCATGTTAGAAGTGTTTGCAATAAGAACAGTTCTGTCCATGATTGGGTTTCCAGTTTTTGGGTCAGTAAGGAATGGGAACTCAGTAAGTACCTCAGTCATTTCGTTTCCACGTTCTCCACATCCAATATAAACCACAATATCTGCGTCTGCCCATTTAGCTAATTGTTGTTGGGTAACAGTTTTACCTGAACCGAATGGACCAGGAATAGCTGCTGCTCCTCCTTTAGCTAAACAGAAGAAAGTGTCTTGTGCTCTTTGACCAGTAACTAATGGTATATCTGGGTCAAGTTTTTCTTGATATGGACGTCCTTTACGAACAGGCCATTTTTGGAGCATTTGAACTTCTTTAATTCCATCTTCAGTTTCAATTTCAGCAATAACTTCAGTGACAGTAAATTCACCTTTAGCTACAATACTTTTAACAGTACCTTCAAATTTAGGAGGTACTAAGATTTTTTGAAGTACAGCAGAAGTTTCTTGTACTTGTCCAAGAACATCACCGACAGTAACTTTGTCACCTACTTTAGCAACAGGTTCAAAAGTCCATTTTTTCTCTCTGTCAATAGAAGGTACATCTACACCTCTAGCGATATAATCACCAGTTAATGCTTTAATAACTTCTAATGGTCTTTGGATTCCATCGTAGATACAACCCATTACACCAGGTCCGAGTTCTACAGATAATGGACCTCCTGTACTTTCTACTTTTTCACCAGGTTTTAACCCAGCAGTTTCTTCATATACCTGAATGGTAGCAGTATCTCCTTCAAGCTCAATGATCTCACCAATAAGCTTAGAGTCACCTACTCTTACCACTTCATACATTTGAGTTCCTCTCATCCCATCTGCAACGATAACAGGACCTGCAATTTTAATAATATTTCCTTCAGTAATCATTTAACCATCTCTACCCCGATAACTCTCTTAATAAGAGCAGCCATTTGGTCAGAGCCACCTTCAGAGGAACCAGATTTATCTGGTATCTCAATAATCATTGGTAAAACTTCAGCACCAATTCTTTTATCAATATATTCTCTTATATTATCAGCTATCTTTTGTGTAATTATAATAATTGAAATTTCATCATTTAATAATTCATCAAGAGCATTTTCAGCATCTTCGTTAGTTTTTACAATAATACCTTTTTTAACTCCACCAAGTTTAAAACCAGTGACAGTATCGATATCTCCAATTACAGCGACATCACTCATACTAACATCTCCCTAATTTTATCAACTGGGAAGTCTTTTTCTCTTTTAGCTCTTGCGATAATTTTTAAGTTTCTTACTTCTACTTCTTTTTGAGATAAGAATCCAATAATAGGACCTACACCTAAAGGTTTTCTCATAGAGTAAGATTTAGCAGATTCTACTAAAAATTTATCTAAAGCTTTTTCAAAGAGAGCAACAGATCCAGTCTCATTGTATTTTGGAAGAACTTCAGCGAGAACAGGAGCGAATTTAGTTCCTTCTAAACTGGAAACAACTCCTTCAACACTTTCAGATTCCATAAGGTCTTTAAGTTTCCATTCTCTTAATTGGTAACCATTATTACCAACGTATGGACTAATAGTCGCATAATCTAAACCATCTGCTTTTGCTCTTAAAATTAATTTAATATTAGCAACATCCACTTGATTTCCAATATATGCATAAAGGACTTGGGTGTTTTCGTCAGCTGGAGTTTCAGCAGCAGACATTAATTTATCTGAGTAGTAAGTATCTAAAGCGGTTTCTAAAGGAAGAACCATATTAGTTTTTTCATACTCAGGAAGTGCTTCTTCTAAAACAGAAGCATATTCAGTTCCGTCTAAACCTGCAACAACATCAGTTACAGAATCAACATCAGATAAACGTAATAAGTCTTCGTATAATGCACCAGTTGGAATTAAAAGTTCTTCAGTAGCTTCTTTATCTAAGCCAGCATCTTTAGCTGCGAATAAACTTTTAATGTTATTAATATCAGATTTTTTAGCTAATACTGCAAATGAAGATTTGACATCTTTAGGAACCATCCTGGAAACCATATCATAAGTTTCACCAAGCTGAATATCTAATGCTTTGTCAAGAGAGTAATTATCAACATATTCTGCGTAATCTGGAAGACCTCTAAGATAGTTAGTAACTTCGTCAACGTTGTTAGATTCAACGATTTCAGAAATTTGTTTTTCGTTTAATAATCTTCCTTTTCTTGCTCTTGCTCTTGCACTAGGATGAAGGTATGGATAAATATCTAAAATTGGTCTACTAGTAACAACTACAATAATTGCACCAATAACAACAAATGCTAAAATTATTACAGCAATAAATGCTTCAGGTGAAAGACCTAAAGAATTAATAATTAAAGCAATTTCATCAGCCATATTTCATCTCTCCTAAAATAAAGTTTTTGCAACATCTGAACGTAATGATTTCTTAAATCTTAACATTCTAGCTTCAATAGTGTTATTAACTTGAATTTCTCCATTTCTAGTTTTTAATATAGCTCCACCAATAGTTTCAATAGGTTCACCTATTTCTAAAGTGGTTTCAACACCAGAGTCGGAAGAAACTTCACTTGCAATAGAGTTAAGGTTAACAGAATTACTTTTACCTTTGATTAAAGCTTTAACTTTATCAGCAATACCTTCTAATTTACCTTTAACTTTATCAGCATCTTCTGCTTTTAATAAAACAATTAAATCTCCACCACCAATTTCAGTAGCTGCTTCTTTAATCATTTCAACTAAAGCTTCAGTATATTCTTCACTGTTGGAATTAGCTATATTTGTTAACTCTTCAGTAGCTTTATTAAAAGCTGCCTCGATTACTTCTTCTTTTGCCTCTAATTCAGCTCTACGCCCATTCATTTTAGCTTCAGAAATAATTTGTTGATATCTTAAATCTGCTTGTTTAGCTGCATCATTTAAGATTTTATCTTTTTCTGCTGCTGCTCTTTTTTCACCATCCGCAAGGATAGCATCACATTTAGCTTGAGCTTCAGCTTTATTTTCATCTGCTTTTACTTGAGCTTCAGCCATAATAGTAGAGACAATTTTTTCTGCCCCAGAGCTCATAAAATGGACCTCCTTAAGCTAATATTCCACCGAATACCATGAGTAAGATAGCAATCAAGAAACCGTAAATAGC
>JAKSUE010000082.1 GCA_024409165.1 archaeon | reverse complement strand
ATTTAATATAAATTAAAAATATAATTATTATAATAAAAAATGATGAATTAGAGGTAAATTATGTTTAAATCTATTAATGGTAAAAATAGAATATTTTATTTAGACCAATTAAGAGCATTAGCTATTATATTAGTTATATTATGCCACGTTTTAAGAGAATATTGTCAATTAAGACCTGTAGGTTCATTAGGATTCAGTTCTGCTGCAGTATTAATTGATTTTGGAGTTATGGGTGTTCCATTATTCTTAATGATTAGTGGATCTTTACTATTAAATAGAGATTATGATTTACCTGATTTTTTAAAAAGAAGATTTACAAGAATATTAATACCATTTATCTTTTGGGCATTAATTTTACCTATTTATAAAATAATAATTTATCCTTCTGCCCCAACATTAAGTAATTATATTTCATTATTCATAGATGGACAATATTGGTTCATATGGATGTTAATAGGAGTTTATTTGTTTTTACCTATTGTAAATGCCTTTATTCAGAAATACAAAATCAAAGGAGCTGAATATTTCTTAATAATTTGGTTAATCACAATAATATTAAACACATTTGGAATATATCCATTCCATAATTTAGAATTAAGTTATTTTGCAGGTTATGTTGGATATTTAGTTTTAGGTTATTATTTAACTAATAAAGAATTTAAATTAAGTGATAAACAAATGATATGGATTGGTTTAATATTATTCTTATTGTTCACAGCTATTAACATACATTTTACACTAACTCATGGGAAAGTAGGAAAAATAAGTAGCCATAGTTTAAAATATTATCAATATAAAACAATTGTAGTTGTATTACAAAGTACTGGTGTATTTTTAATATTTGAAAACTTTGCAAAATATTGTTCAAAAAATACTAATACATTTAAAAATAAAATATATTCTTTCTTCAAAGATACATTTATCTCTAAAATTATATATTCAATAAGTGTTTGTAGTTATGGTATGTTTTTAACTCATTATTTCTTTGTATACGGATTTAGATGGATTGATACTAATATATTCCCAATATATTCAGAAACAGTTAAATACTTACCAATAGCATTAATTTTAGTAGTATTCTTAAGTTGGCTTTTAATATATGTTTTAAGTAAGATACCTTATTTAAAAGAAATAAGTGGTGCACATTAAATTACTTAAAAAAATCAAAAATAATAATTTCATAACAAAAAATAAAAATTCAAAATGAGGAAAAATAATGAGTTCAAACCAGAATAAAACTTATGAAGAATTTGAACTAGATTATAATTACAGTGTAAGACACAGTGATGAATATAATGTTGTTTTAAAAGATGGAGAACCATTTGTTCTTTTAAATCATACTAATGTATATAATAAAATATTTGATTTTAACCCAAGAGTAAAATCTATTAAAATGGAAAAAGATAAAATAAGTATAGATTTTATTGTAGAAACTGAAGAATTTAAAAACCATGATTTAAGTGAATTTAAAGTAAATGTTGGATATAGTGAATATAATTTTACAACTAATTCTAAAGGAATTCATCATGTTGAAATACCTTATAATAATATTAATATTCCAGGAAAATCTGTAGGGATATTACTTAAATTAACAGACAAAAATGGATTTACTTTTAAAAAGAAATTCCTTTCTAAAACTGGTCCAAATAATGGTGCAAATATTAAACTTTATACTAGTAAAATATACTATTATAAAAATCATAGTATATACATATACGAAACATTTGGAGGATATATCTCACTTGCATACAGAGAGATAAATTATACAGATAGTTTAAAAGAGCAAAAGAAAATAGAATTAGCATTTTTAAAACAAAAAATTGAATCTAAACTTGGTAAAAATAAGCCTTCAATTTTATTATATGAGAAATTTTGTGGAAAATATGAAGAAAGTGCAAAATATATCTATCAAAAATTAATAGATGATGGATGTGAAGATGTATATTTCATTCTTGATAAAAATAGTGAATACTATAAAGAAGTTCCAGAAAAATACAGAAAAAATATAATTGATAGATATTCATTCAAGCATTATTATGAGTATTTTAATGCTAAAGCATTTATTTCAACTGAATCATTTTTCCATGCTATTGAACCCACAAATTATAATCAATTAGTACGTAGAAAAAGAATGTGGGATAATTTCTACTATTTCTTCTTACAACATGGTGTTATGTATGCTTATTCTCTTAAAGGTAGAAATAGTTTTATTAAAGGATCTGGATTTAGAAAAAATTCATACATTGTAATTTCTTCTGAAACAGAAGGAAAACATTTTATTGAACAAGGAAAATTTGATAGAGAAGATTTAATTAAATCTGGACTTCCTAAATTTGACCATGCACTTCAGAATAAAGATGCTGATAAAATTCTTATAATGCCAACATCCAGAAACTTTGAACATTCAGTTATAAGAGATGATACTGAAAATTCAACATATTACAATTTCTCTAAAAGAATTATAGAAAGTGTTCCAGATGAATTAAAAGACAAAATAGTCTTTATGCCACACCCATTAATTAATAAACTCATTAAGGATACAGATTTAAATAAATACATACCTAATGAATTTAATTATGAAAAATTACTAAAAAATACACGTTTACTTATAACAGACTATTCATCAATATCTTATGATGCATTTTATAGAGGATGTAATGTAATATTTGCTTGGATGGAAAAAGAAATGTGTCTCGAAAATCTTGGTGTAGAATTAATGTTAAATGAAGACAATTCATTTGCAGATATTGCATATGATTATAACACCCTTACTGAATTAATATCAAAAAATTATTATGAATCTCATAGTAAAGAAAATATTAAAAAATATGAAGATATTGTTGAATTCCATGATGGAAATAATACTCAAAGATTCATAAATTATATTTATGACACAAATGTATTCCAAAATAAAGCTAATAAGAAAAAAATAAATGATGCAATAATTGATGTAGTTGAAGACAGACCTTATAAAGAAGATGAAGAAATACGTCCTAAAATAAAAATAAGTTATGATGGAAAAAAACTTGTTAATACTCTTGATTATGTATTAGAATATAAAGATAATAAAGCTATGGGTACTGCTAATATAAAAAAAAAAGGAAAAGGAAGTTATAAAGGAAGTAGGTCTATTAATTTTAAAATTAAAAAAAATATAAATAACTGTGAATTAAAAATTAACGAAAACACACTATCTATTATAGATACTAAAATTTTATCTCCTGGAGAAGACTACATAACAGAAATAGAAGATTATCCAGAATTAGCTATTAAAAAGATTATTGTAAGAGGTATTGGAGAATACGCTGGAGTAAAAGTTAATTATATAACAACTAATAAAGAGTAAAATAAAAACTAATAAATGGAGAAAAAATATATGGTTAAATTATCAGTTATTATTCCTATTTACAATTCAGAATATTTAGATGAATGTTTAGATAACATTATTAATCAAACACTGAAAGATATTGAAATTATCTGTGTTGATAATTCAATAAACTCCTATAACATTCTAAAAGAATATAAAAATAAAGATAATCGTGTGAAAATTATAAAACAAAACAAAGGAATAAATAAAGGGATAAAAATTTCTCAAGGTGAGTATGTTTGCTTTTTAGATAGTAATGATAAATTATCTACTGATAGTTTAAAATATATTTATGAAATTTTAAGTAAATATGAAATTAATGTAGATTTATCTAGAAATTCCTATTATAGAGATATATATAATTATAGATTAAATTGTTTTAAAGAACTTATAGATTATTTTATTGAAAAAGAAGGAGAAATTCCAAAATCTATACAATACACAATTATCTACTATATTAAATACTTTGAAAATATCCAAGATTTTCCTAAAGAAATGGATAAAGAGGAAATAAATAAATTTTGGGATAATTTATATAATATTTTAGATTATATTGACAATGAAATTATCATTAATAATCCAATTATAGAAAATAAATATTTTAGTAAATTTTTAATCTATATAAAAAACAGAAAAAACTTTAAAATAGAAACATCAAAAAATGAAATTTATCTTAAAACAAATGATTATATAATTAATAACTTAAAAAATCACAAAATTTACTTTGATATAATAGAACTTAAAGATAATGTTTTAAATATATCTGGAAATTTCATTAGTTCTTGTTCAAATGATGTATTATATGCAGAAGCAACAAAAATAAACAATGGTAAAAAAGAAAAATATAAAGGAAAATATATAGAATATCCTAATACATCACGTGAGATAAATAGATATTTAGGTATAGATTGGAAATTTAATTACAATTTCGAATTTAAAATACCAATTAATAAAAAAACTGAAAATAAAATTAATATTTATATGGTCTATGAAGAAAATGGGGAAAAAATACATATTAAAAGTAGATTTGGTTTTAGAGGATTTGCAGAAATAAATGATTACAGTCATTATTATATTAAAAATTCACAAATTTTAGCATATATTAACAACTCTTTTAATATAATACCTTATAAATATAGTAAATCCCTTCGTCTAGAACTAAGTGCATTTAAAAAAATTTTAAGAAGTAATAAAAAAAATAAATTTAGTTCTATTTTTTATAGATTACTCTACTTATTATTCTTACCTAAAATGAAAAATAAACAAATATATTTATTTATGGATAGAAGAGATAATACTGGAGATAATGGAGAACATTTATTTAGATATGCTATTAATCAAAAAGATAATATTTCAAAATATTTCACAGTTGAAAAAGGATGTAAACAATTTAAACAACTTAAAAAAGAATACGGAAATAATATTCTAGAATTTGGATCATTTAAACATAAATTTATATATATGTTTACTGATAAATTTATAGGTTCACAAGGTTATAAAAGCCATATAAATCCCTTTTCAGACAAAAACCTAAGATTAGTTCAGGGAATTTCATCCCCCCCAGTTTACTTTTTACAACATGGTGTAGTGAGATACAATAGAACTAATTGGCTTAGAAAATATGATATTAATTTCTCATTATTACTATCAGTATCAGATTTAGAATATAATGCTTTTGTTGAAAAATATAATTATGATAAAGAAATTATTCAAGAGTTAGGATATCCAAGGTATGATAACTTAACAAAAGAAAACCTTAAGAAAGAAGTTGTTATTATACCTACTTGGAGACAATTAATTAAAACAGAAGAAGATTTATTAAACTCTGAATATTATAAAAGATGGAATAATTTATTAAATAATAATGAATTACTAGAATTTGCTAAAGAAAAAGGTTATAATATAATATACAAACCTCACCCTAATTCCATAAAATTTTTAGATTTATTCAATACATCAAAAGTAGTAGTAGATACTAAAAGAAGATTCCATGACATATTATGTGAGTCCGCTTTAATGATTACAGATTACTCATCTGTTCATTTTGATTTTGCATATCTTAAAAAACCAATTATTTACTACCAATATGGTATTGCATCATTAGATATACCTGAACTTGGAGAATTAGCAATTGATGAAGATGCAAGTACATTTGGAGAAATAATTAAAGATGAAGAAATTTTAATTAATAAAATTAAAGAATACATAATAAATGATTGTAAAATGGAAGAAGAATATAAAAATAGAGCAACAAATTTCTTTAAATTCAATGATAAAAACAATTGTAAAAGAGTATATAATTGGATTTTAAAACATTAATTACTATTAATATAAGAGTTATAAATAGTAAAAATAGAATATTACTTAAATCTAATCAAATATTATTAATTATAATGTTGTTTTATTTATATACTCAATTAAATTATCAACTTTTTTTAAAAAATTAAAATAAAACTATATTTTTTGAGGATGATGATATTTATTTAATTATAAATAAATAATAGAATTAACATATATATTATATTAAATAATATTATAAATTTTATATGGAGAATCAAAAATGATCCCTAAAGTAATGATAATTCTTGGAAGTGCTTCTGATAAAGATATAGCTTTAAAATCAATTAAAATATTAGAAAAACTTCAAATTCCTTATTCTATTAAAGTGGCTTCTGCTCATAGGACTCATGATAAAGTTAAGAAACTTGTTATAGATGCTACTAAGGAAGGTGTTGAAGTATTTATAGGAATTGCTGGGTTGGCTGCTCATTTACCTGGTGCTATTGCTGCTTATACTCATAGACCTGTGATTGGGGTGCCTGTGAAGGGTGCTGTTGAGGGTCTTGATTCATTATATTCTTGTGCTCAAATGCCATTTCCAACTCCTGTTTTGACTGTTGGGGTTGGTCGTGGAGATAATGCTGCAATTCTTGCTGGTGAGATAATTGCAAGTCATGATGATGTGATTGCTGGGAATATTTCTAAACTTAGAGTTGAGTATCAAGAGAAGGTTGAAAATGGAGAGGAAGAACTTCTTAAAGAGTTAGATGGTGAATATCTTCAGAAAGATTTCTTATCTGATGAATGTTATGAGAAGGTTGAGTTTGAAGAGGCAGATGATACTCCTGATGTGATGATTCTTGCTGGAAGTTATTCTGATATGGAAATAGCTAAAGATGTGGCTATTTTACTTGAGAGAATGGAGATTGGATATAGACTTGATTATATTTC
>JAKSUE010000081.1 GCA_024409165.1 archaeon | reverse complement strand
ATATAATGGTCGATATAATCATAATAATCATATTAATCAATATAATAATAAATATAATAAATTATCTAATGATAATAATGGTTATTTGTCCTTAGTTGATGGATTACTTGCTATTTTTCTTATTTTTATAGCTGTTGTTGCATTTAATATGGTAGTTGATATGGATATTGTGTCTTTATCTGAAGAGAGTAATGATTTTAAAAATGCTAATGATGTTATGGAATTAATGTCTATGAAAGTTGATGGTAAAGATTATTCTATTATTGAAAGAATTTCTTATACATTAGCTAAATCAAATAATAATAAAGCATCTCAAAGAGAGGTTTCTACGTTATTATCTACTTATTTTGACAAGTATTTAGATTGTAATTATGCTTTTGTTGAGAATAATCAACTTAAGGGTGCTGTACTTGTGAGTAATGGTGATAAATCTGAGGTAGATAATTTAACAGTAGCTACAAGGAACTATGGAAATTACTCGTATACGCTTTATGTTTGGTAATTTTTTTAAGTTTAAATTTTCTTTAATTTATCATTATCTATTGAATGTTAGGTAAGTTTTATATACTACGAAGTCTAATATTTAATTAGATTGTAATATAATTAGGATAATTTAATTAATTTACAATTTTCACTTGTTTTTTGCCCTGATGGTGTAGTTTGGATAACACGTGGGACTGCGGATCCCATTCCCCGGGTTCAAATCCCGGTCAGGGCATTTTTTATTTATATTTGAATAGTTTATTTACTAATTTTAGATTTTTATTAGTTTTTACTAATATTAGGTTTATTTAGTTTATATTCTTATTTTTATATTATCGTTTTGAGGAATAATCATGCTTAATGCTAATACTTATGTTACAGATGAAGAGGGAATTGGAGGAACTATAAGAAATAGATGGGAAGATTTTTATGTGGAAGAACTTCCTGAAATGATTCCTGATGGTGAAGGTCCAAATGTTTGGATTTGGATTGAGAAGTTAGGTAGAACTACAATGGATGTTATGTTAGATATTGCAAGAGATTTACATATTGATAGGAAAAGAATGGGTTTTGCAGGAATGAAAGACCGTAATGCTATTACTCGTCAGTGGATTTGTATATCTAATATGGATTCTGAGGAACAATTTAAACAAGTTGAAGCATTAGCTGGAACTATTAAGAATACTGAGTTTTTAAAGGTTACAAGAGGTCGTAAGAAACTTAGAATGGGTCAACTTAAAGGAAATAAATTTAGAATTCTTATTAAGGATATTGAAGGAATGGATAGTGAAGATTCTGCTACTCGTAAGGAAGCTATTGAAGATGCTGCTAAAAGAGCTGAAGCAATTTTAAAGACTCTTGAGAAGACTGGTGTTCCTAATTACTTTGGATGGCAAAGATTTGGTAAACCAAGAACTAATACTCATCTTGTTGGTGAAGCACTTATTCAAAATGACCTTAAAGAAGCTGTAAGAAGATATATTGGAAATCCTTCTCCTGATGAATCTGAAGATTCACAACTTGCTCGTCAAGCTTATGATGATGGAGATATGGAAAAATCATTAGAATTAATGCATGGTGGAATGCGTTATGAAAAAATGATGATTAGAGTTCTTTTAAAAGAAGAGAAAAAAGCAATTAAAAAGATTGCTGAGAAAGAAGGTTGTTCTATTGAAGAAGTTGATAAATCTAAAGTAGAATTATCTGATAGAGCTTATAAAAATGCAATTCACGCACTTCCAAAACCTTTACAAAGAATGTTTGTTCATGCTTATCAATCTTATCTTTTTAATGCAACTGTAAGTGAAAGAGTAGCTATGGGAATGGATAAATACATTGAAGGAGACATTCTCATAGATAAAGAAGAGCATATTGTAAGAGATAAAACAAATGAAGAATTCCAAGAACTTGTATCAAGTTTTGAAGTAAATCAAACCTGCCCACTTTTTGGTACAAAAGTTCCATTTGCAGGTGGAGAAGTTGGTGAAATGGAAAAATCAGTTCTTGATAGTTATAATCTTACAAAAGAAGACTTTGAATGTCCTAAAATGCCTCGTTTAGGTAGTCATGGTTTAAGAAGAGCTATGAGATTCCAAGTATGGGACGCATCTGCAACTCCAACAGAAGAAGGTGTTTTAGCTGAATTCTCAATTGACAAAGGTTCTTATGCAACATCTGTTTTAAGAGAAGTAATGAAAAAAGACGTTGTATAGTAATTATTGATTTATTTTAAAAGTATTATTTTAAGTTATTTAGGTGATTAAATGGAACTTAATCGTATCACAATTATGGTAAGAGATTTAGAAAAATCAATTGAATTTTATACTAAAATAGCTAAATTAGAGCTCAAAGCTAATTTAAGAACTCCTATGGGTAAAATAGCATTTTTATCTAATAGTGAAGAAGAAGTCAAATTAGAATTAATTGAATTTAAAGGTTTTGAAAAAGCTGAAGTCAAAGGCCTTGTATTAAACTTCCATGTTGAAGGTTCTTTAGAAGAGTTCTATTCAGTAGTATTTAATGCAGGTTACGAACCATCTGACATCTTTGAAATGCCCCCTAAACCAAAACATTTCAGAGTTAAAGACCCAGATGGAATTCTTGTAGAATTTTATAAATAAAAATATCTAATTTGTTTATAAAAACTTTATATATTATTTTTTATAAATTATATATTGATTTCTAAAGTAATAATTAATTATTTCAAGATTTAATTTAAAAATTATTTATTAATAATTAAAAATAAGTTCAAATTGAACTTTATTAATGTAGGTAGTGATTATATGATTAAAATAGGAATTTTAGGCTATGGAAATCTTGGCCGTGGAGTAGAAAGTGCTGTAACTAACAGTAATGATATGGAACTTGCAGGTGTCTTTACAAGACGTGACCCTGAAACTGTAAAAGTTCAAACTGATGTTCCAGTATTTAAAATCGATGATATTTATAATATGAAAGAAGATATTGATGTATTAATTTTATGTGGTGGAAGTGCAAACGACTTACCTGTTCAAACTGTAGAATTTGCAAAATACTTCAATGTAATTGATAGTTTTGATACTCATGCTAAAATTCCAGAACACTTTGAAAAAGTTAATAATTCCTGTTTAGAAGGAGGAAATATTGGTATTATCTCAGTAGGTTGGGATCCAGGTCTTTTCTCACTTAACAGATTATATGCACAATCTATTTTACCAAATGGTCATGATTACACTTTCTGGGGTAAAGGAGTATCTCAAGGTCACTCTGATGCAATTAGAAGAATTGAAGGAGTCCAAGATGCTCGTCAATACACAATTCCTGTTGAAAGTTCCTTAGCTGCAGTTAGAGCTGGTGAAAACCCAGAACTCACCACCCGTCAAAAACACACTCGTGAATGTTTCGTTGTAGCTAAAGAAGGTGCAGACTTAGCTAAAATCGAAGAAGAAATCGTCACAATGCCTAATTACTTCGATGAATATGACACAACTGTTAATTTCATCTCCCAAGAAGAATTAGACGCTAACCATGCAGGAATTCCTCACGGTGGTGTAGTACTCAGAAGTGGTGTAACTGGTTTAGAAAATGAAAACAAACACATCATCGAGTACAAATTAACCTTAGACAGTAACCCTCAATTCACCTCCTCTGTCTTAGTAGCATATGCAAGAGCAGCATATAGATTATCCAAAGAAGGTGCAGTAGGTTGTAAAACTGTATTTGATATCGCTCCTGGATTATTACATCCAGAAAGCCCAGAATATCAACGTAAAAACTTATTATAATCTTTTAATAGCTATTTAGTTATAAAAATTAGTTTTAGTTATTAATTAGCTATTTATTAGTTTTAGCTATTAATTAGCTATTTCTATTTTTATTTTTTATTTTCTTACTTTTTATTTAATTAATTAATTAATTTATATCAGATAATCGTAATAGAGGTTAACAAATTGCAAAAAGTAGTAAACACTCATTGTCATATCTACCCTAATAAAATTGCATCAAAAGCTGTAGAAAGCATAGGCGATTTCTATGACCTTGCTATGGCATTAGATGGAACTATTGAAGGTCTTATTGAAGATGGTAAAAAAATCGGAACTGTACATTATTTAGTACACTCTGTAGCTACATCTCCTAAACAAGTAAAATCAATCAACGAATTCATAGCAGATAATGTAAAACAAAATCCAGATTTATTCACAGGTTTTGGAACCCTCCACCCTGATAGTGAAGATGTTGAAGCAGATGTTGATTATATTATTGAACTTGGACTTAAAGGAGTTAAATTACATCCTGATTTTCAACAATTTGCATTAAATGAAGAAAGATCATTTAAACTTGCTGAAGCAGTAGACAAAAACAACCTCCCTATGTTAATCCACTGTGGAGATTTCAGATATAATTATTCCAACCCTACAGAACTAAAAGAACTCATCAATAAGTTCCCTAATCTAACCATTATTGGTGCACACTTTGCAGGTTGGAGTATCTGGGAAAAATCCACAGCAGAACTTGCAGGCACCCCTAATCTCTATGTAGACGTAAGTTCAAGCTTATATGGAATCTCTCCTGAAACTGCAAAAGAACTCATCTATGCATATGGAGTAGATAAAGTCTTATTTGGAACAGATTTCCCAATGTGGGATTCTGTAAGTGAAATGGAACGCTTTAAGAAAATAGGACTCACACAAGAGGAAGAATACAAAATCCTCTATGAAAATGCTGCTAAATTACTTAATTTAATTTAATTAATTTAATCAATTTTTTATATTATTTTTATTCTTATTTTTAAATTATTTATTTTTCTTTTTCAATTTCACCATTTTTTTAAAAATTTTTATAAAACTTTTATAATAGTTTAAATATATTATATCTTATGATAGAATGTAGAAGTGTTTCTAAAGGAAAAGCTAGTGGAGAATTAATTGTTAGTGATGAAGCTATAAGCTTTTTAGGAGGAGTAAACCCTGAAACTGGTGAAGTAATTGATCCTAATCATGAGTTAAAAGGCCAATCTATTAAAGATAAAATTCTTTTTATTCCAGGTGGAAAAGGTTCTACTGTAGGTTCTTATGTTATTTTCCAAATGAAAAAGAACAATACTGCTCCAAAAGCAATTATTTGTCTTAAAGCAGAGCCAATTATAGCTACTGGAGCAATTATGTCTGATATTCCTATGGTTGATTCACCATCTGATGTTAAAGAACTTCTTACTGGTGTTTCTGTAGAAGTTGATAGTGATAATGGTGAAATTAAGGTTATTAATTAATCATTATTAATTAATCATTATTCATTTACATTATCAATTAATCATTTATTATTGTAATTTTATATTTATTATAAATCCTAATTATTTGGAGGTTTAATTATGGTATTAGATAAAAAAGAAATTAATGTTGTTGGTATGCATTGTCCTTCTTGTGCAATAGCTGTTGAACTTTCTATGAAAGATTTAGATGGTGTAGAAGAAGCTAAAGCTAATCTTGATACTAATACTGTTGAAGTTGAATTTGACCCAGAGAAAGTTTCTGATGTTGATTTAGCTTGTGCAGTTAAGGAAGCAGGATTTGAAATGAAATAGGTTTATTTATTTAAATATTATATTTTTAGGATATATTTTAGATATTCTATTTTTTGGATATTTTTCTAATTTTTATTTTTATTTTTATTTAATATTTTTTTAATAATTTTTAATAGTTTGTTTTATTAATTACAAATAGTTTTATATATTAGAAACAATAAACTCTAATTACTCTTTTTAGGAGGTGTTTAAATATGGCTAAAAAAGCTAAAGAAATGGATATTCCTGTAGATGGGATGCATTGTTCTTCATGTTCATTAATTGTGGAAAAATCTTTAAGTAAGATTGAAGGTATTGAGAAAGTGGATGTTGATTTAAACACTAACAAAGCTCATCTTATTTTAGATGGGAATGTTTCTAATGATTTAATTGATAAAACTGTTCAATCTGTTGGTTTTACAATTCCTTATGAAGAAGTGACTATTCAGATAGCTGGAATGCATTGTGCTTCTTGTGTTAATAATGTTGAGAAATTACTGCCTCGTGTTGATGGTGTTGTGGAAGCTAATGCTAATTTATCAAATCAAAAAGTAACTATTAAGTATTATCGTGGAAATCTTAATTTATCTGAAATCCAGAAAATGATTGAATTACTTGGATTTGAGTATTTAGGGCTTGATGGTGAGTTATCTGAGCAGTCTGAAGAGGAACGTTATGAAGCAGATCTTCGCGGTAAACTTTATCGTATTATTGTAGGTTTGTTTTTTTCTGTTGTACTTGCAGTTATCATGTATCTCCATATAACTATATATCCATTAACTGTAAGCCAATTATCTCTTTTAATAGCTATTTTACCTTTTATCTATGTTAGTTATCCTATTTTAAAAGCAGGATTTAATTCAATTAGACATGGAAATCTTGATATGGATGTAATGTATTCTATGGGAATTCTTGTAGCATTTGTATCCAGTGTTTTGGGAACTTTTGGAATAGTTCTTGATTCAAGTTTTATGTTCTATGAATCTGCTGTTATGCTTCCTTCATTTTTAACAATCGGCCGTTATTTAGAAGCAAAAGCTAAAAAGAAAACCTCTTCATCAATTAAAGAACTTATTGGTCTTCAACCTAAAACAGCTACTTTAATTGA
>JAKSUE010000080.1 GCA_024409165.1 archaeon | reverse complement strand
AAATTATTAAATTAATTAAAATTATTTAAATTATTTAAATTTTATAACTTATTTAAATTTTTATTATTGAATTTAATCAAAAGTTGGGTAATTTGGACTTTCATTAGTAATTAAGAAGTCGTGTGGGTGAGATTCTTTGATTCCACTGGAAGTAATTCTTACAAAGTGAGCTACTTCTTTCATGGTTTGGATATCTTTAGCACCACAATAACCCATAGAAGATTTTAAACCTCCTATTAATTGGAAAATGATTTCACTTACAGTTCCTTTGTATGGTACAACTCCTTCTACTCCTTCTGGGACTAATTTAGAGTGTTTCATTTGAGTGGATTTGGTTTTTTCTACTTCTTGGAAGTATCTATCAGCAGCTCCACCAGAACCACCAGTCATTGCTCCAAGGGAACCCATTCCACGGTATTGTTTGAATTTTCTACCATTCATGGTTACAACTTCACCAGGAGCTTCTAAAGTACCTGCAAGTAAGTTTCCAAGCATTACAACATCTGCACCAGCACCAATTGCTTTTGCAATATCACCAGAGTATCTGAGACCACCGTCAGCAATAACAGGGATTCCAGCATCATGTGCAACATCAGCAACATCACCGATTGCAGTTAATTGAGGAACTCCAATACCTGCTACTACACGAGTAGTACAAATAGAACCAGGTCCAATACCTACTTTAATACCATCTGCACCATGTGCAATTAAGTCTTCAGCAGCTTCACGGGTAGCAATATTACCCATACATAAGTCTGCATCAATATTATCTTTAATGGTTTCTGCAAATTTAACTACATTCATGTTATGAGCATGAGCACAGTCAATAGAGACAATATCTGCTCCAGCTTCATCTAAAGCCATAGCTCTATCTAAATCAAATGGTCCACATGCAGCAGCTACTAAGTATTTACCATTTTTATCACGAGCTGCATTAGGATGTTGATCTTGGTTTAAAATATCTTTAATAGTTAAAATACCAACAAGAGTGCCTTCATCATCTACAACAGGAAGTCTTTCAACCTTATTTTCATATGCAATATCTAAAGCTTCATCAGGAGTGATAGTTTCACGAATAGTGACAACATCAGAAGTCATAATATCTTTAACTAATTTTTTAGCTTTAGATTTAAGGAAAGGTCTAATATCTCTTTTACTAATAATACCTACAATTTTATCGTTTTCCATTACAGGAAGACCACTTACAGATTCATTAAGCATAAGGTCTTGTACAGTTTCAATAGAAGAGTCAGGACTAACAGTAACAACATCACGTACAGTGATATCTTCTGCAGATTTAACTTTTTTAACTTCTTCTACTTGAGCTTCTGTGGTGATATTTCTGTGAATAACTCCAACACCACCTTCTTGAGCAAGAGCAATAGCTAATGGAGCTTCTGTAACAGTATCCATTGCAGCACTCATAATAGGTATATTTAATTTAATATCTTTAGTTAATTTTACTGTAGTATCTACATCTTTAGCTTCAATCCAAGATGCATTTGGTACAAGTAAAAAATCATCATAAGTATATGCTAATCTAGCATTTGTAATTTTTTCTGAAAACATTTATTCCCACCTAAAACATTTATTTAAACGTTTATTCCCTAACCGTTTGTATCAAAAATAATTTGTATAAAGTCTATTTAATAGCAATAAAATCATGACTTAAATTAAGTAAATTAAATTAAATTTTAAATATTGCTATTAATTCATAAATATAATTAATTTATTCAAAGGATTGTACGAGTTCTTTTAATTCAGCAACTGCAGTTCTGTCGATATGACCGGTATTTCTGTCTCCACCAACACAAGCAGCTCCTCTAACACCTACAACATCACAACCAACATCATATAATGGTTTTAATTGGTCTTTTTTAACAGATCCAGCTAAAGCAACTTTTAAACCATATCCATGAGCTTCTTCGGTGAATTTTCTACAATCATCAATATCAAGATAATCAAATAAAGTATGACCATCTTTAACAGCAGTATCTAACATAGCTAAGTCTGCACCAGAGTCTTTAGCTACTTTTGGAATATCCCAAGGACTTACAGCACCTACTCTGTGAGCATCAGCATAACCAGAAGCTACAACAGTAGCATCAGGATTATTATCTTTAACAGTTTTTACTACATTTTTCATTACTTCTACTGCTTCTTCATAGTTTTGAGTACCATATAATCCTACTTTAATATAATCTGCACCAGAGACTAAAGCTCCCATAGCAGCTAATGAAACAGTTCCTGGTTTATAAGGAACATCACCTAAAGTAGCACTTACAAGCATATCTTTAGGAGTAAGTTCTCTAATATCTTTAATTACCCAAGGGAAATTAGCTCCAAGAGAACCTTCTTTAGGATTTTTAACATCTACAATATCTGCTCCACCTTCAATGGATTCAATTGCTTCTTCATGATTTATAGGACTTATTAATAAAAGCAAATACATTCCTCCAAAATAATAATTTAATTTGATATAATCAAATAGTTAAGTATAATTTTTTAATTTTTAAATATAATTTTATAGCAATATATCTATAATTTATATTATTATACATTATATACAAGATGTTATATAAAGTTATTGTTTAATTTGATAAAAATTAATAAAAATAACAAAAATAACAAAAAAGTATTCTATAAAAAACTATTTTAGAAAAAATAACAAAAATATGTAAAAAAAAGTTAAAATAAATGAAAAAATTTAAAAATAGAATTTAATTAATAAGGAGAACCCTTATTTTTAATATTATCTTTTATTTTTTTATGTTCATTTTTGTAGAGATTGTTTTTTTGTAAATCAGAACGCATATTTTCTATGATTTTATTAGTTGGAGTTGATACTGGACAGTTTTTAGTACAGTTTCCACATAATGTGCATTTATAAATTCCACTATCAAAGCTTGTTTTATCTCCTTTTAGGAATTTACTCATAGCTACTCCACGGCCACCTAAATAACTGGAATAACCGAATTCATTACCAATTATATTGTATACAGGACATGATACAATACAGTTACCGCAACCTATGCACCATAGGCATTCTTTAATGGCTTGGCTTCTACCATTATCTAATAGGATAACAACTACTTTTTCTGCTCCGTACATGTTTTTAAGGAGTTTTTTCTCAATATCTGCTGTTTTTGAGGGTCCTGAGATTATATTCATGTAGGATGTTGTGGGTTTTCCTGTTGCATAGACTGTTTCAAGTTTAGCTATTGAGATTGATTCTTCTAAGGTTTCTACAAGTTTATCTATACCAACAAGGAGAATATGGAGCTTTTTAGATGCTACTATACTTATATTACCTTCGTTGTGTATCAAGACAAGTGATCCGTCTTTAGCAGCTATGGAATTAGCACCACTTAATCCAATATTTGACTCTGATAATTGAGTTAATACATCTTCTCTGACTGTTTCCATGATTGGTCTTGGTTTTGGAGGGAGATTTGTTCCCATAGCATTATTTACAATTTCTGCTATATCATTAACAGTTAAGTGAGATGCAGGACCTGTTGGGTGAGTTGGATTATTATCATGCTCTTTAAGTTGTAATATTCTATCTCCAAGGTCTGTTTCGATGATTTGGTAGTTTTTAGATTCTAACAGTTCATGAATAGCTATTTCTCGTAGTGTATTTGATTTAGATTTAGCTATTTTAATATTATTTTTATCATAGTTATTTTCTTTAATTTCTTGAGATATGATATCTAAAATAAGATTTTGTGCTTCTTTTTCATCTTTAGCAAATAAACAATCAATATCATTTTCTTTGAAGGATTTTTGAGCTAATTTAATTAGTTCTTGATTTTTATTAATTGCATTTTTTCTAATTTCAATAACTCTTTCTTGAAGTTCTTTGATTTCTGGAGAATTAGCAAGTGGATTAATTTTATCTTTGAGATTATTAAAGACTTTTCTCATTGATTTTAATTCTTTATCTTCCATATTAATCCTCTTTATTAAATGATTCTTTTAAATTTTCTTCTTGATTTAATGTTTTTAATACAAATTCAGATAAATCTAAAACTTCTAAATTATCTGAATTATCTGATAAGTTTAATTTACAAAATGGACATGCTGTAACAATTAAATCAGCACCAGTATCTTCTGCTTCTTCTATTCTGAGAGTAGCTATTGAATTTGCTAAATCCCCATATGCAGATTTTACTCCACCACCAGAACCACAACAGCGTGATTGTTCTTTATTATTCTTCATTTCTGTGAGTTCTGCAATATTTTTAATTACTTCACGTGGAGCTTCATAAACACCAGCATGACGACCTAAATGGCAAGGGTCGTGGTATGTGACATTTAAATCATTAACAGATTCTAAATTAAGTTTATTTTGATTAATTAAATCTAAAATTAGTTGTGAAATATGAATAACATCTAAATCAACACCTAAAATGTCTTTATAATCTTCTTTAAGTGTTTTATAGCAACCTGCACATGATGTCACAATGGTTTTATTTTTAAAATCCTTTATGTTTTTAGACATTAATTCTTTAGCTTCTTCTTTAAAACCAGTTCTGAGTAAGACAGATTCACAGCAGTTTTCATTATCTAAAACTTCATAATCTACATTAGCTATTTTTAAGATTTCTTCTGTGGATTTAGATATTGAATTTAATCTTTCACGTGCTGTGCATCCTTTGAAATATAATAACATGTGAATCTATTTATTCTTTTGAATTTTTATTAATTCTTTCTAAGTATTCATTCCTTTCTTTTTCAATAGTTAATTCTCTTACAAGGTCTGAAAGACTTTGATTCATGTTGTCTACTTTAACATATAATTTGAATATTGTGAAAATACAGAATGCAAATCCTAAAATAATGATAAAGTCTAAACCTCTTTGTAAACCAAAAATATTAGCTATTGGGTCTGTGAAGTGTGGGAAAATTGCAATTAAGATAACTACAATACAAAATAAAACCCATAAAATTAAAGTAGGAACTGTGGATCTTTTATTACGGACACGATTAGCAAAGAATAATGATGATAACAATGCAAGAATAATTAGTATTATTTTATATAAAGATAAATAAATCATAATAACTCCTCTAAATAGATTTTAATTAAATCCTAAACATATCTAAGAACATTTTACACATTATTTTAAATCCTACCCACATATTAGTTCCTTTATGTTGAGTATCTTCTGTATAAATAGTTGTAATATAAACTTCTTCAAGTTTAAGATGATTTTCTTTAATTTCACGAATAAATTCAGAAGATACACCATAACCTTCAGAGACTACATTAAGTTTATTTGCAGCATCTATTGTAAATGCTCTAAGACCAGATTGTGAATCTTTTACATTTACATGATAAAATATAAGAGTTAAAAGGTTCATTACAGTATTTGCAAAGTTTTTTGTAAAAGGCATGTCTTTAAAAAGTCTTGCACCAATAACAACATCAGCCCTACCTTCTTTTAAAGGTTTACAAACTTTTTGAATGTCATTAAACTCATGTTGACCATCTGAGTCAAAAGTAATAATATATTTAGCACCATAATTAGATGCAATAACCATTCCAGTCTTTAAAGCTGCACCTAATCCTCTATTAATTATATGTGATGCAATATGAATATTATATGGATACTTTTTTTGAGATTCCATTGCATTTTTAAGAGTATTATCTTTAGATCCATCATTAACGAGAATAATATTATAACCTCTATTAGCAAGTTCTTCAATAACCCAACTAACAGTAGTTTCCTCATTATATGCAGGAACAACAACATATACTCCTTCTGTATCTTCTTTTACTGACATACTAATCAATTTTAATAATAAAAATTTAATAAATTAATTATTTTAAAAATATTAACAATTTTATAGTAATTATAAAGGACCTGCGTCCTCTTTTCCTTCTCTCATTCCCATTCCTGCTTCTTTTCTCATAGCTTTAGGGTTGAACATCATTTTAAGTAAATTTTGTGCATGTTCTCTTGCTCTGTTTTCTGCTAATTTTTTAAGCTCATTAGGATCTTCTTCTTCGTCTTCGTGAACAAATACTTCTAAAATATGAGTATTAGTCATTAATTGAGCACGAATTAGACCTGTAGAAGCTTCGTGAGCACACATTTTATCTTTTTGCATAGGTCCAGGCATTCCAAGAGCCATAACAATATCACAGTCTTCTTCTTCAATGAGTTTTTTACTTGCTACAGGAAGGTCTTTAACACCAGGTACGGTAGTACGTATAATTTTAAAACCTCCACCATATTTTCTTAATTCATCAATAGCTGCTGAACCCATATCAAAACGAGCAAAAGTAGTATCACAAATTCCTATTCTAAGCATTTCACTTCCTAATGAAGACATTTTACTCACCAATATAGTAATAATTTTATAAATTTAAATTTTTTATATTTTATAATAATAACATTATAATTTATGTTGGAAGTATTATATAAATTAAATTAAAATTAATAAAAAAATAAAAGTTTTTTCACTACACAGAAAAAAATAACAAAAAATAGTTAAAAAGAGTTATTTAATAAATTCAATTATCTTACGACGAGCTTCTCCAATTGTTAATGGATATTCACCATTAAAATTAAAACCATCTTTTTTATCTAAGACTTCAGCTAAATGAGCTATTCTTGGTAATCTGAGATTAG
>JAKSUE010000008.1 GCA_024409165.1 archaeon | reverse complement strand
AATAAATAATCATAAGATTATTTATAAAACTCTTTTTTTAAAAAAAAACTATAAATAACTATAAATAACTATTTATAACTATTTATAAACAACTAATTCTTCAACTGGTTTTCTTGGAGTATCTCTTGGATCTGCATTTCCATATCCAAGGGGAGTGAATAATACAGGTTCCCAGTTGTCTTCAAGTTCTAAGAATTCTTTTGCAATATCTGCTTTGAATGCTGCAATATAGCAAGTTCCAAGACCTAAATCAGTAGCTGCAAGAATCATATGATCCATTACAATTGTTGCATCAATATCTGCTATGTTTTTACCATCCCATGGTCTTGTCCAAGCAGCATCTTTATTAGCTGCAACACAAAGGACATAAGGAGCTTCAACAAACCATTCAGCACCGTAAATTTCAGATAATGCTTCTTTATTGTTTTTAGTTTCAATAACAAAGACTTTGAAAGGTTGGAAATTAACACCAGTTGGTGCAAGACGAGCAGCTTCTAAAACTTTATCTAATTTTTCTTTTTCAACTTCTTGGTCTGTGAAACCTCTCATACTGTATCTTTCTTCAATTACATCAAAAAATTCCATAAAATATCCCCTACAATTTATTAAAATATGAATATTAAATTAATATTAAATTAGGATAATATTAATTAATTTAACTATTTAATTGATTTATTTTGTAAACCTTCATAAACAATGTCTTCTAAATCACAGAAACGTCTGAATTTGTCTTCTTCTCTCATTTCTTCAAAGGAATGGGCTACTAAACCAGGTAAACGACCAATCATAAAGATACCTATACCTAATTTACTGTCAAATCCTAAATCAGATAGTAAACCTGCATTTGCTCCATCAACATTTAGACAGATTCCTTTTCGCTCAGACAAGATGGATTCGATTACAAGGGCAAGTTTAGTGTGTGGACCTATTGCAGATTCAAGAATAGCTAAATCAATTAATCTAACTGCACGAGGGTCTTTATCATGATATCTGTGACCAAAACCAGGGATTCTTTCAGATTTTGCTTCATATTCATTTACAATATTAATAGCTAATCTTGCAATGTATTTATTAACAAGTCTTGGGTCAATTTTATCAAGATTTAAACTTTTGATTCCATCTTGTAATAATTTCATTGATTTTTCAATAGCTCCAGCATGGTTTTTACCAAAGGATAATAAACCTCCAGCAACTGCATTATTAAGCGGAGACCCTGAAGATGCAATTAATCTTGCAGATTGGGTACTTGGTGGAGTTACACCATGATCAACAAAAGAAACTAAACAATGATTAAACATCTTAGATTCCTTTTTAGAAGGCAATCTTCCTTTTAAAATCAAGAAAACCATTTCTGCATAACTAAGATTAGAAATTAAATCCACCTGATTAAAGCCACGAGTAGATATCTCATTAGGTTTAACTTCTGTAATTTTAGTTGTTAATTTATGCTCAGGAACTTTAAATCCTCTTTTAAAAGGAATTTCATCATATTCATCAATATAACTAGAATTATAATTAGAATTATAATTGGAATTAGAATTAAACTCGGAATTAAAATTAGAATTAGAATTAGAGTTAAGATTGGAATCGTTAGATTCAGAATTATCTACATAATCTTCAACAATATCATCAATATATTCATCAACATAATTATCTACATAATTATCCATATAATCCTCATAATCTTCATAATTAGAATTATTAGAATAATTATTAGAATATCTTACAGGTTTTTCCATAGGAATATCATCAATATATTGATTAATATCTTTATTTGAAATATTTCGAATTCCTTTTTTAGGTTGTTTATAATTATCCATTTTCTACCTCGTGATTAGAAATAAATATTTATTACATTTATAAATTTATAAACTATTAATAATAAATTTTTTTAAAATTCAAAACTTCCGATTCTTGGTTCTACAAAACATGCAGGACGAGTAGCTACAACTCTAACACCACTTGCTCTTTGATGACCTATATTAATAAAAGTTCCAAGAACAGTAGTTTTACCACCAAAGCCCATTGGACCAATATTAGTATTATTGAGCTCTTTTGTGATGTTTTTTTCAATTTGAGAAAGATTATCTAAATTTCCATGAACCATCGCTCTGAGCATTAAAGAATTAGCTTCAAAATGAGATCTACCAATACCAATAGATGGAAGTGAAGGAGTACAACCTAACATAGATAAAGATTCTTTTAACCATTCAGTTGCTTCACCTAAAACAACATCTTTAGACCTTTTATGGAAAACACGATAGGTTTTAGCTCTTATTTCAGGTCCTCCACCTTGTAAAATAATATGTACTTTAATTTTATCAGTGTTTTTTCCTAAATTTTTACCATAAGTAGAATCGTCTTTTTGTTCAAATAAGAAGGATACAGGTTTCATTGCAGATGGATTTTCAAATAAACCACATGATTGTTCAATACGTTCAATATCATTACCTTTAACAGCCATTGGACGTGCAGGAAGTTTATCTAAACCATTAGCTATACCCACATTCATAGAATTAAAAAAGTGACTTGGAAGTTCCCTTTCTTCACCTACTTCCACTAAAACATGAGGAATTCCTGTATCATCACATAAAGGTAATTTATTTTCGTAAGCTACATCAAAATTAGCAATCATTTGTTCTAAAGCCCAAACTGCATTATCATTATTATTTTCTTTTTCTATTTTTAATGCATTTTGATAAGCTTTAATTCTATCTGAACTAATACTTGTACTTGCATCAATAACTGCTTTTTGAGCTTTATTTATCAAATCCATTACAATACACCTAATTATTAATACTATTAAATTCTTAAAAAAATTATAATATTATAATATTAAATATTCCTCTATTATTCAATTGAATCGCTCATTTTAGCTTCAGGATAATGATTTTCAATCATATTTTTAACTAAAGCTACTTGTTTAGCTCTTAATTTAGCTTCATTATCAGTTGTATTCCAACTATGGGTTTTAGCTATTGAACCACCTGTTTTTAGATAAATTGGACTTGCAACTTTAATCATTTGTGGAACTTCGTAGTGACGTATAAATCCTCCTGTGGATTTTGGATTTTCTGTGTGGACATCAATAGGAATATCAATAGCTTGTCTAAGTGATGCTAACATATTGATTTGTAAATCACGGACTGGATTAAGTGAATTAAGACCAATAGATTCAAATAATTTAGCAGAAGCGGGATTTGAGCATCCTGCATGTGCAGATAATTTAAATTTTAGGTCTTTTGGAAGTTCCCCCATATCTCTCATTTTAGAAAGAACATAAAGAAGTCCTTCATCATAGAGTAAAATTCCTCTTACACCAAGATTTACTGCTCTTTTTACATCTTCAATAGCAAAGGTGAGATTATCATAACCTCTAAGACGGTACCCAATACGTTTTCCTTCTTCTGTTTGGACAGTTGCACTTGTGTCATAAGTAGCTCTTGGACCAACTGCTAAAAACAATTGAATATTATTATCTTGAGCTAAATCAAGCATTTGATTGATTTCATCATCTAATAAAAACATTATTCCTTTTGTTTGAGTAGCTCTATGAATTTTTAAATCATAATCATTACAAGCATCTAAAAGAGATTTAAGTGCTGAAGGACCTTGAATTCCTGGAACTTCAAATCTATATTGACCTCCATCTTTAAATCGTTTATTTGATACATAATCAGAATTAATTTCTTCAATTCCTAATTTTTTAAGTGTTAATTTTGTCTCATTCATCATATTAACCACTTCAACACACTGTAGATATCTTTGTTTTCCATATCTTTTATAATTTCTAATTTATTAATATCATAATTTGGATTTAAGTTAGAAAATTTATCTAAAATATCCTCCCACTCTAATGGATTTTCAATTTCACCTAATGGATAATAAACGGTTTTTTCAAGGTTTTTATCAAAATTAAATCCTAATGCATAATCTTTACTAAATTTAATAATTACTCGAGAGGATCTTTTATTTGGAGTTAATTTTTCTAATTCTAAATCAAGATAAATTTTAACTTTATTTACAATTTCTTTTATAAGAATTATTTCTTCATCATCTAAATAATTTTCACCATCTTCACCATATTCATCATTTAAAAGACCATTATTAATTAAATCATCAATTTTATCTAAATTACAATCTCCACAAATTAAATAAATAGCTATTGCATAGGGTAAAGACTGTTTTAAAGCTTGTTCTGTTTTAGGATTATAATCATTATGTTCACTTGCTATTTTATAAGTTTCAACTTTAATCTCATCAATTAAATCTAATGCAAACTCAAGTTCTTCATCATATTTTAATAATTGACCTCTTAAATATAAAATAGAATCTATAGCTGAGTGAATATGTCTACAAAATGGATATTTTTTAAGATAAACTTCATTTATATGGAATTTTCCAAGATTTTCATTTAAAAATAATTTAAAATCAAAATTTTTAATATCAAAATCAGAAACCATAGCTTTTAAAAATCCTTCATCGCCTTCAATAATAGTTTCAGCACCTGTAAATCCATTTTTCGCTAAAATTGCAGATATTAAACCATTATGAACTGCTTTTCCAGCATGAAGTGCTTTTCCCATAGAACCACTATGATCTGATTCTAAAAGACCTGCAGATTGAGTACCACAAAGAGCTAAACAGTTTATTGTTTTATCTAAATCAAATTTTAGAAGTTTAGATGCAACTGCTCCAGATATAAAAGTACCAATTGTTCCGGTACTATGAAACCCTTGATTCCTATGGGAAGGATTAACTAATTTCCCTAAAACAACAGCTATTTCATAACCTACAATTACAGATTCAAAGAAATCTTTAGATGAAAAATTATATTCAGTTTTAAGTTTTTCATCTTGAATTATAGCAAGTGCAGTTGAAAAAACAATAGTTCCCGGATGTAAAAATCCTAATCTATGACCATCATCTAAATCTAAGCTATGAGATGCGATTCCTCTTATTAAACCGTTATTTAAAAGAGATTTATCATAATTAGTAAATTCAGATAGTGATTTAATAAGTATTTTAGAATTTTCTTCATTAAGTCCTCTATTACAAACAGAAAAATAATCTAAAAGACATAATTTAGCTTTTTCAATACTTTCTTTAGGAATATCTTCAAAATTAAGATTAATTAAAAATTTAGAAAATTCTCTTATAATCATATGAAAAATTATATTAAAACAAGTATATAAAATAATTGAAAAATTTTTATAATAAATAAAAATAAAATATGTTGAATATTTAAAATAAATAAAAATATAAAATATTGAATATTATATTAAATAAATAAAAAAAGTGAAATGATTAAAATTAAATCATTCCAGTAGCCATTAATGTTCCTTGAGCAATAACTGCTGAAAGTAAAAAAGTTCCTCCGATTACAAATAGAGTAACAATGATTCCTTTCCATCCCATTTTCTTAAATTTAGTCCAATCATTACCAATAGCTATACCAACATAAGCTAAGAATGCTGTACAGATAACACTTAAATCGATTTGAGATACAAAGAATGATAATGCATCTGCAGTTGGAACACCAGGAATTGATAATACAATACCTAATACACTTATATAAAGGATAGATGGAATATTCCAAGTAATTATTCTTTCAAGAGCCATACCTATTATTACAATTATGGATAAACAAATCATTCCAATAAATCCATTAATAATAGAATGTTGGAAACCTACCCAGTTACCAATAGCTACAATTACAGAAAATATTAAAAGTAAAACAGACCATCTTTCAAGTTTACCTAAACTTAATGGAGAACCTTCAGAAAAGTCTAAATTAAGAATTTTACCAGATTTTTCTTCCTTTTTAGGTTCTTCTTTAATAGTTTCTTCTTCTACTTCTTCTTCACTAACTTTACCTTTACCAATAGCAGGTTCTAACCAAACATACATTTTTTCAGCTAAAGGTATTGCAACAAATATAACTAAGTAAATACCTACACAGAAAGTAATAAGGTTACTACAACCTGCAAATGCTTCTAAATCACTTGCCATAGCAGGGAATAAATGCATAAGTGGAGTAACAGCAGCTACATTCATACTTGCACTACCAATACCACAAGCCATAGCATAAGCATATGGGTGTAATGGAATAACAGAAGCACAAATACTTGATAAGAAACTAATGAATACAGTACCAATAATAGATCCAATAATAAAGACAGTTAAAACTCCACGAGTTTCAGGAGATTTAAAACCATATCTATCAATAATAATACCTAAATCAGGCTCCCTACAAATAGATGTTGACATACCAATAACTTCTCTCTTAAAACCAAGAAGTAAACCAACAGGTAATGCAAATAAAGAACCTAAACAACCAATTTGTTTGATTATTAAAACAGGACCCATTTTAATAATAACATCAATAGCTTGACCACTTGAAACAGCCAATTTAGCTATTAATACACCAATAAACAATACCATAATTCCTTCAGCTACTTTAGATTGCTTCTTACCTACAAATTTAACTTGAGGTATAAGGAAAAGAGCTAAACCAATAATTAAAGCATAAATTAAAGGTAATAACAGAATACTAACAGTACTTGTAATTGGAATTTCTATAATACCTATACACATAGAAACAATAACAATAAACAAAACCACAATATGAATCTTATATTCAATCCATGGAGGTCTTTTCTTAACATATTTATCTGTTTTATCCCTAAATGCATGAGGTTCTAAATCGCCCTTAATAATTTCTCACTCCTAAATAAACATATAAAGGAATTATTAAGACATTTTCTTAATAATTTTTTATAACAACAACATAACTATGAACAAATCAATAATAATTCGTGCATAAACCGAATAAATATTAAACAATAATAATTATTGAATTTATTAAATAATCAAAATTATATTTATCCTTATTTTAAGATTATTAAGTCATTACTTATAAATATATACTATATCATTCTAAAAAATGATAAATCATGATAAATAAAAAAATAAAAACCTAAAATAAGTTATTAATACAAAGAAAAAACAAATAAGCTTAAAATAAAGAATATAAAAATTAAATTAAAGATATAAATTTATAAAAACATAAAATACAATTCTAAAAAAATGATAAATCATGATAAATCATGATAAATAAAAAAAATAAAAATATTCCCAAATAAAGAATGAATTAAAAAAATATAATTAAAATGCTAATATTTATTCAAATCCATACGAATTAAAGGTTTTGATAAATGTCTACGGGCAGAAACAGGAGTTTCATAAAATTTACCATTAATTAATTCCCTATTGATTTTTTTAGCAACTTTATTATCATCAGTAATTTTAGCACCACAATTTTTACATTTAAATCCTTTACCTTTACCTGCTGAAGTCATTCTTTTACCACATTTACAAATAGGATTTTCATAAATAACATCATTTAATTTAAGAACTTGGAACTTCTCAATATTAAAAGTATTTTGTTCACCAATTCCTCCGTAAAGTTCAAGTGAGTCTCCTTTTCTAAGTTTAGCTACTGTTTTTCTAAAGTTTTTGGTAGGTTCATATGCAGCACATTCAATTTCACCAGAGTCATCAGCAAGTGTAAAGAACATATGTCCACCTCCAATAACATGAGGATTATCAATCAAAGTCCCTTTAACTTTATAACAAGCATATTGTTTCATATCACTTATATTATCAACATTTTGAATATGCATATCTGTGTGTTGATTTGTCTTAAAAATACAATAATCAACAATTTCTTCATTAGGAATTACAATATCACGAGCAATATCTAAAACTTCAGGAGAATTAGATCTAATACCATATAAAACAGGACATGGAGTTTTAGGTTCAATAGCTAAATATTTACCATCAATATTTTCAAAAGTCTCAGGATAAGTCTCTTTATCCATTTTAACTACAGAATCATAATCAATTTGGCGAACCGTACCATATTTATCCTTATGTCTATAAGCAAGTAATTCATAAGTATAATCATCAAGAGGACAAGAAATCGCAGCAATAGAACCAATAATTCCTCTTCCTTTTTTAAATTTATGAATCTCAGCACCAATTTTAGATGCAAACTCTTCTGCTTCTTCAATAGTTATAATATCATAAATAGCATGGAATGCATAATCAACCATTTCATCTGTGATATCTCCTTGGTAAAATACAACTCCTGGATTAGTATTATCACAATCAAACATTGAAAGTTCACTAACATTTCTCAATATAATCTCTTTAGCAAGATCAATATCATTATCAGAGTTAATAGCTATTTTAAAAGATACTCCGCCATTTCCTCTTGTTTTAAAACGAGCAAAAGGATTTAAACGAATTAAACGTGGAAAACCAGTTATTTCAATATTATTTTTATTTAATTCATTAATAATAGTTGAAGCTAAAAATGTAGTACACATTCCATCTGGAGAATCAGTATCATCAATACCTACATAAAGAAAATTCATAATAACATTCCTAAAATTTCTAATCATAATCATTATTTTGAAAAATAAAACAATAAGATTATTAAATACAATATCTAAATTAATATTATCTATAATAAAATAAATAATTAGCTATTAAGAATGAGGAATTTTTATGATACAGAATAGAAATCAATTAATTCAGGAGGTTTATCAACTTTTAAATAAAGAAGGATTTGAGACTTCTAATTTCTATGAACAAAGTTGTTTTGACCTTCTTGCACGTAAAAAGTTACTTTTACTTATCTTAAAAGTCCTTGTTAATATTGATAGTATTAATGAAACTCATGTTCAAGAGATTAGACAGATTTCACAAGTATTTTTAGCATCTCCAATCATTGTGGGTTTGAAATCAAAGAATCATATTTTAGAAGAGGATGTTGTTTATGAAAGACATGGAATTCCAGCTATTGGATTTGAAACCTTGAAAAATATGATTGTTTATGATGAATATCCAGAAATTTTAGCAGATCGTGGAGGATATTATGTTAAAATTAATGGAAATGTTTTAAAAGAATACCGAGAAGAATATTCTTTATCTTTAAAGGATTTAGCTGACCTTGCTCATGTATCTCGTGCTACAATGTATAAGTATGAAAATGGAATTGTTCGTGCAAATACAGAGACTGCTATGGATTTAGAGAGAATTTTAAATACTAAAATCACATTAGATATTGATCTTTTTGAACCATATCGTGAAGAAGATATTAAACTTAAAGCAGATTTAAGTAATAAAAATATCCCAAATACTCAACATCACGATAATGCTAAAGATTTGGCTAAATTAGGTTTTGGTGTTGTATCAACAAATAAAAGTCCATTTGATACATTAGCTAAAGCAGAAATCAGTAGACAAGATACAGAATTTAAAGATAAAAATATAAATAATGAAAATCCATTAATAGCTAATGTAAATATGCCAAATGAAAGTAATACTAAAAAATTAAAACAAATGGCAGTTAGTTTAAAAGATTTATCTTTAATAACTTCATCTGAATCTTTCTTTATTTTAAAAGATAAAAAAATTAATAACTCCATTGATGGAATCCCAGTTATTAAATCTTGGGAAATGAAAGAAGTTGAAGATTCAAAAGAGTTCTTAAAATTAATTAAAGAGAGAAAAAATAATTAAAATAATTAATTTATAATTAATAATTAAAAAAATAAGAATATTAATAATTTATTAAAAAAATAAAATTAAAAAAATAAAAAGGAAAAGATAAAATGAAAATCACAAGAAATCAAGTAATTCTCATATGTATAATTATACTTATTATTATAATCACAGCAGTTTGTGTAAGTAAAACATATAATGAAATTATCTTAGTTTTAGGTATTTTAGCACTTGCTGTTATGATATTAAACTTATATGTAGAAAGAAAAAAATAATTTATTATATATAATTTATATTAAAAAAGAATTTAACAATATAAAATACATTAAAACTCTTTTTTAATATATAAAATTTTAATAATTAAACTTCTTTTAAAGTTGTGAATGTTTGTTCTGCTTCTATTTCAGAAGCTATTCCAATAGCAACCATATCGGCATAATCTAAGGTTTTTAAGAACTTAAATGCTTCTTTAGGTTGTTGAATACCGGTTGCTAATATTTTATTAATAATGACTTTTTTATCAAGATCTTTTAATAAACTTGCTAATTTTCTTTGATTATCTTCTAAAAAGTCATCACAATCCATCATATAAGCTACTTTATTTACAGGAACCATATAAAAGTCAAATAAACTTTTATCTTCAACTAATGGAGAATCTAAGAGTTTTTCAGTTGTTTTATATGGGAATGATGTGATTAAACCAGCATTTATTCCTTCATCATTAATAGCATCAAGGATTTTAGTTAAATAATCCCAATCATATGCATCTACAAGGAATTCATCAATAAGCATTACAGAATTATCAAATTGTGCTAATTTTTCAATATCTTCTTTAATTGTAGCTTCTTCTCTTGCTTGATTATAATCTGGGAAAACATAATTCATATCTGTTTTACCAAGTGTAGAAACTACTTTCATATCCACACCATTATCTGTAGCTATTTTAAATGCTTTAAGTAAATTATCATTATTAGCTAAATTAATAGATCTAACACCTAAATCATAGGATTTTTCAATAATTCCAGCTACACGTTTAGGATTTCTAAGTAAATCTAAATTATATAATCTTGTTCTGTGACCAAAATAAGCATCAGCAAGAAAAGGAGCATTCCCTAAAACAACACGAGGAATGTCTTTTCCTTTAAAATTAAAATCATTTTCAAAAATAATAAACACCTACTAAATAATATATTCTTATAATATTCTAATAAATTATTCTAATTACTACTATTTATTAAAATAATTATATTTAAAAATTAGTAAAAATTAGGTTTTTAAAGAGTTAAATATTAGATAAAAAAAGAAAAAATAAATGTTCCTAAAAGGAACATTAAAATTGTTGTACTTAAGCATCAGCGTATAATAATCCCATAGCTCTTGAAGAGAATAACACAAGGAATGGTGCTAAGAGAAGAGCAAGAATAATTGCAGAAATAATAGCTCCTACGATAGGGATTATAGCAATTAATGCAGCTATGATACCAACAATGAAAGTAATAACAAATACGATGATAATTAAAAGAATGTACCATCCGATTAATCTTCCAACACCAATAGCTTTAATATCACCAATAATACCGCTCCAACTTAAAGCATCTTTAATACTATCAGTTTTAGCTAATCTACAAGTAGAAACAAGCATGAAGAACATAGCAATAATAGCAATAATAGCAATAAGTACAAGACCTACAAATACTAAAGGACCTGCAGTAGGAAGAGCAGCAGCAACAGTATTAACAGCAGGGTTAGCTGCAGCAGTCATATTAGCAGTAGCAGTAGGAGTAGTGCTGACTAAAGCAGGCAATAATTTTAAACTACCAGTGATTGCTAAAATAATAGCGAATACAATAGCTAAAATAATAGCATAAACAATTTCAACAACTAAAACTTTAAGTCCACCAATGAAATTATTTTTCAATACAATATCTGGAATTAAATCTGAACCTTTAATGGTATCTCCAATAACGCTAAGAGTATAACCTTCAACAATTAATCCAAAAATAAGTGCTAAAATAGCTGCAATAGCAAATAAAATTACATTAGAACTTTGATATTGCTGGTATAAAGTACCAAAGAAACTAGGAATAAATAATAATATTCCTATAATAAGTAATTTTTTCCAATTTTGAATAGAAAAGGAAAAAGATTCTTTAAAAATTTCACTTAAATTCATTTAAATCACCAATAAAATAACATGAATTTATTATTATATAAAAACTCTTAAATTAAAAAAATAATAAACTCACTTACTAATATTTTATCATTAAAAGTTATTAAATATTACTAATTTAAAATGGAATGAGTGAATAACTTTTAGAATAAACTAAAAATATTAAAAAAATTAAAAAAATTAAAAAAATAAAATCTATAAAAATTATTAAATATAAGATATTAAATTATATTCATAAGTTTTTATAAATCCTAAATTTTTATAAAAATTAATATTAAAAATTAATATTCATAACTTTTTAAAATCAAAATTATACAAATTATTAAAATTTAATTTTTATTGGTGAGAAAATGAAAGCATTGATTGCAGATGCAATAAATGAAAAAGGTATAGAAAACTTAAAAGAAGTTGCTGATGTTGTAGTTGATACTAGTATTACTCCTGAAGAATTACTTGAAACTATTGGAGAATACGATGGTATTATTGTTAGAAGTAGAACTAAATTACCTGCTGAAGTAATTGCTAAAGCAGATAACCTTAAAATTATCGGAAGAGCTGGTGTAGGGGTAGACAATATTGATGTTAATGCAGCTACCGAAAAAGGTATCATGGTTGTAAATGCTCCTGAATCTACTTCAATTACTGTAGCAGAACACACTATGGGATTAATCTTAAGTGCTGTTCGTAAAATAGCTGTTGCTGATAAATCTACAAAAGAAGACAAGTGGGAAAAGAAAAGATTTATGGGTATGGAACTTAAAGATAAAACCCTCGGTGTAATAGGTATGGGTAGAATCGGTTCCCAAGTAGTAAACAGATGTAAAGCTTTCCAAATGGATGCTATTGCATACGACCCATATTTACCTGCTGAAGTAGCTAAACAAATGGGTGTAGAATTATTAGATTCTAAAGAAGAACTCTTAAAAAGAGCAGACATAATCACAATTCACGTTCCTTTAACTCCTGAAACTAAACATTCAATCTCTACTAAAGAATTTGAAATGATGAAAGACACCGCATTTATATTCAACTGTGCACGTGGTGGAATCATTGATGAAGATGCATTATATGATGCTCTTAAAGAAGGAAAAATTGGTGGAGCAGGTTTAGATGTATACGAAAACGAAGGTAAAGAAACTAACAACAAGTTATATGAATTAGATAACATTGTTTGTACTCCTCACATTGCAGCATCTACTAAAGAAGCTCAAAGAGATGCAGCAATCATCGTAGCAGATGAACTTATTGAATTATTCAAAGGAAACATGCCAAGAAACATTATTAACATGCCAAGAATCAACAATAGTGGATTTGAAGATGCAAATGATTATTTAGAAGTTTGTGATAAATTAGGAAGTTTCATTAGCCAATCTACCAAAGGTGCAATTAAAGAATTAGAAATCACTTACAGTGGAGAAATAGCTGATGTTGCAAGCCAAGAATTATTCACAAGAACTGTTTTACAAGGATTATTAAATCCAATTAGTGAAGCGGGAGTTAATGCTGTAAATGCAAGAAATATTGCAAAAGGAAGAGGTATTGACATAACCGAAGCTAAAAACAACAAAGATAAAGGTTATGGATCCTTAGTTAAATTAACTGCAAAAACTGATGTAGGAGACTTCTCTGTTGTAGGAACTTACTTACACGAACCTACCATCATTGAAATTAATGGTTACCGTGTAGATGTAAAACCTGAAGGAGATATGTTCATTGCTAAATACAAAGACATTCCTGGAAGTATCGGAGCTATTGGTACTAAATTAGGTGAATACAATGTCAACGTAGGAATCATGCAAGTAGGAAGAGACATCCAAGGTGGAAAAGCAATTATGGTCCTTACTTTAGACAATGAAGCTCCTAAAGAAGCTATTGATGAAATTAAAGCATTAAGTAACGTAGAAGACGCTACTACTCTTAAATTTAATTAAATAGCTAAAAATTAAATAAAATTAAATAAAAATAGGAATAGGATTTAAATCCTATTTTATTTCTCTTTTTTCTTTTATCTTTTTATTTTATCCTTTCTTTTATTCT